>JBIOJK010000014.1:0-45888 GCA_044450765.1 Myxococcota bacterium
GTGCTCGCCGAGGAGCGGCGCCCGCGTGCGCACGCCGGCCGGAGTGACCGAGAAGCGCACCGGCGTGTCCGAGATGGGCGCCAGCTCCGGCAGCCCGGGAAAGTCGACGTCGCGCAGCAGCCGCGCGGCTCGGATGTGCGGATCGTCGAGCGCCTGCTGCGGCGAGTAGACGGGACCGGCGGGGATCTGCGCGCGCTCGAGCGCGCCGAGCGCCTCGGCGGTCGTGCGCTCGGCGCACCAGCGCGCCATCCGCTTCGACAGCTCCTCGCCGTTCGCCCCGCGCGCCGGGTCGTCGGCGAAGCGCGGATCGCGCAGCAGCTCCGGCTCGCCGATCAGCTCGGCGAAACGCGCGAACAGCGGCTGGCCGATGACTTGCGCGAGCAGCCACCCGTCCCGGGTGCGGAAACAGTCACTCGGCCCCGCGATCTGACTGCGATTGCCGCTCGCGACGCGGTCGAGCTTGCGCACGCGCTGTTCGACGAGCGGCGCATTGGCGACGCTGAGCGCCGTTTGCAAGAGCGACGCCTCGACGTGTTGGCCGCGCCCGGTCTGGCCGCGTTCGTAGAGAGCGGCCAGAGTCGCGAAGGCGGCCAGCCCCGCGGTGCCGAAGTCCACCCACGGCACGTACGCTTTCATCGGCTCGCCCGGGTGACCCGACAGGTACATCGAGCTCGACATCGCCTGGCCGATGCCGTCGAAGCCGAGCCGCTCCTCGTACGGGCCGCCGCCGCCGAACGCCGAGATCGTCGTCAGCACGAGCGAAGGGCGCAGCGCCGAGAGTGACTCCCAGTCGAGCCCCATCGCGCGCAGGGTCTGCGGCGGCAGGTTGGCGACGACGACGTCCGCGGTCGCGACCAGGCGCCGCGTGACTTCGCGCCCCGCCGGCTTCAGCGGGTCGAGCGTCATGCCCTTCTTGTTGCGGTTCGCCTGCAGAAAGAGCGCGCCCTCGCCGCCGGCCGCGACCGGGCCGACGAAGCGATCCTCGCTGCCCCGGCGCTTCTCGATGCGAATCACTTCCGCCCCGAGGTCGCCGAGCAGGGCGCCGCACCACGGCCCGGCGATGTAGCGCCCGAAGTCCAGCACGCGGATTCCGTCGAGGATGCCCACCGGTGCCCCGCGTCAGATGCGCGCGAACGGCGCCGGCAGGCCGGCGACGTCGCTGCGCGTGCGGAAGATCGAGCCGCCGCGCGCCGGATCTTCGGCGTTGTCCGCACTCACGACGTACAGGTCGCGCAGGTCCGCGCCGCCAAAGCACAGACTGGTGACTGCGCGCGCCGGCACCGCGATGCGCGTGTCCGCTCTGCCGCTCGGCAGGTAGCGCTGCACGGTGCCGGCCTGATAGAGCGCGACCCAGATGCCGCCCTCGGCGTCGACGGCCAGGCCGTCGGGTCCGCCCGCGACACCGATCGGTGTCGCGGCGGTCGCGCGGCCGGCCGCGTCCAGGCGATGCACGTGGATCGATCCCGGGATCGTGTCGCTGTGGTAGATCGTGCCCCCGTCGGGCGAGAAGCCGATGCCGTTGCTGAGTGACACGCCGCGGTAGAGCTCGGTCGCGCGCCCCTGGGCGTCGATTCGATAGCACTCGCCGGGCTGGCGCTCGCCGCTCTCGCTGAAGGGATTCGAGCGCATCGATCCGGTGTAGACGCGCCCCTGTGCGTCGGTGAACAGATCGTTGAAGCCCGGCACATCGTCGCGCGCGAAGAGCACCCGGGTCGCGCCGTCGCGCACGTGACACACGTTCTTGCCCGAGATCACGATGCCGCCGTCGGCGTGCAAGGCGATCCCGCCGACCCCGCGCCGCTTCGGGACCACCGTGTCGATCGAGCCGTCCGGCCGGCGGCGGAACACGCCGCCGTTCGTGACGTCGCTGAAGTACAGGTTCCCGGCGCCGTCGACGCGCGGTCCCTCGATCAGGCCGTATCCCCAGGCCAGCGTCTCGAACTTCATCCGCGGATTGTACTCGGAGCGCCCCTCCCGGCGCAGGCGCGCCGCGACGACCTCCTCGCGCGTGCGCCGGGCAGTTACTGCGCGGCCGGCGGCTCGGGATCGCCCGCCTTCCGCCCATAGACGCGCACGCGCTCGACCTTGAGATACGTCCAGATCGAGAAGGTCGTCACGTCGGCGTAGTGGACCTCGGCGAAGCCGGCCTGCTTGCCGAGTCCGCCGATCGAGTTGTCGCCCCACAGCACCCGGACGTAGTACTGCAGCTGGACCACGCTGCCCACGCCGTTGTCGTGATCCACCACCGGTGTCTGCTTGAAGTTCGTCGTGAGTGGTCGTGTGGAGTACGTGACCAGCAGGCCGGTGGGACCCCACGGCGCGCGCTGCGCGCAGGCGCAGAGGGCGACCAGCACCAGCAGCGCGATCGCTCCGCGCAGCTTACTCGCCATACAGGATCGTGCGCTGGCGCCAGTAGAGGCCGAAGAGAACGACGAACGTCTCCGAGTCGGCGTGGTTGATCACGGTGAGTCCGCCCTGCTTGGCCGCCGCCTGCGTGCCGCCGTCGCCCCAGGCCACGGCCCACAGCACGCTCTGCCATTCGGAGACCCCGATCTTGTCGCCGAGCTTGGTGCGGTCGAGATCCAGGTCGAGCGGTGTCTGGATGTGCGTGTAGAGGCAGCCGCTCGCGAGCGGAGCGCAGAGCAGGACCAGACGGAGCAGACGCATCGCGATTCCCCCCTGCGAAGTTCACAGCGAAAAGTAGCAGGTCGGCGAGTCAGTCGCGCGCGGGCGCCAGGCGGAACGCGGGCTGCGGCGAGTGGAAGCCGGGCAGCTCGAGTTCGCCAACGGGCTCGAAGGGCAAGTGGTCGCGCAGCTCGCCGCGCACCGCGGCGCTCACGAGGATCTCGCCGCCCTTCGCCGCGTCCGAGAGTCGGGCGGCGAGATTGGTGACGTTCCCGATCACGCCGTAGTCGCGCCGGCCCTCGTAGCCGATGAAGCCGCACGTGGCGTAACCCGTGTGGATGCCCATGCCGGCGTCGATGCGGTAGCGGCGGCTGGCCCAGCCGGTGCGCAGCCGCGCGATGTCCTGGTGCATCGCCAGCGCCATGCGCACGGCGCGCTCGACGTGGTCCTCCTGGTCGACTGGATCGTTGAAGAAGACCATGAAGCCGTCGCCGGCGAAGCGCTCGAGGGTGCCCGCGAACTCAGTCACTCGGCGGCCCATCGCGTGGTGGTACTCCGCGAGCGTGGCCATCACTTCCTCTGGCTCGACACTCTCCGAGAACGCCGTGAAGCCGCGCAGGTCCGCGAAGAAGACGGTCACGAGCTTGCGCTGCGAGCGCAGCTCGGCCGCGCCGCCGCGCGCCATCACCTGCTCGATGATCTGCGGCGAGAAGAAGCGCTTCAGCTCGGCGAACTCGAGCTCGCGCGAGCGCAGGCGCTCGGTCGCCTCGATCCGGATCAGCGCCTGCACGCCCTGCTGCGCGACGGTCTGCAGCACCTCGAGCTCGAGTCTCTCCCAGGCGTCGCCGCGCTCGCGCGTGCCGAGCGCGAGCCCGCCGATCACCCGCGAATCGCGCGCGATCGGGAGCAGCACGTCCGCGCCGAGTCTCTCGAAGCAGGCGTAACACTCGCGCTGGATGTTCACGAACTGCGGCTCGACCGAGATCTGGTCGCGGAAGATCTCCTTGCGCAGAGTCACCATCAGCTGAATGAGCGGCTCCGACGCGAGTGGCGCCGGATCGCGCACGGAGGCTTCCCTCGCGCGCGCGACGCCGCGCAGGCACTCCTGCGGACCGGAGACCCCGGCGAACAGGAACGCGGATCCCGGGCGCACGTCCGCGAGCTGCGCCGGCGCGCTGGCGAGCGCATCGAGCACGCCGTCGGCGTCGGTCGCCGCCGCGAGCTGCTCGCCGATCCGGCGCACCGTCTCGGGCAGTCGCAGGCGCTGCGGATAGAG
Source organism: Myxococcota bacterium (assembly GCA_044450765.1). Classification (GTDB taxonomy): domain Bacteria; phylum Myxococcota_A; class UBA9160; order SZUA-336; family SZUA-336; genus VGRW01. Next base: position 3,902 of record JBIOJK010000014.1, read on the forward strand.
CCAGGCGTTCAGCAGCGCTTCGAATCGCGGCCAGACGTAGAGCAGCGGCAGCAGCAGAACCGCGACGAGATACGGAGACAGCGAGACCAGCGCGACCGCGAGCACCGTGAGCGCGCTGACGGCCGCGCCGTACACCACGGCGCGCCGCGCGGCGACGCGCGCGTTCAGAAGCTCGTGGCGCAAGGTGGTGCGCGCGAGCGCCAGCAGCAGGATCGACAGCGACCAGTACGCGACGCGGATGTCGAGCACGTGGACGCCGGTGGTCGCCTGCACGAAGCGCACGGTCGCCGGCAGCGAGCCGCCCAACAGCACGCCCGCGAGCAGGATGCGCGCGCGCTGTGCGACCAGCGGGTCCTCGGTGTGCATCGCCAGAACCGCGCAGCGCCCGACGAAATAGAGAGTCACGGCCAGCAGGAGACTCGTGTCGAAGATGCCGAGGTAGCGCGTCGGTCCCGCGAACCCCGTCGCCCAGGCGGTGATCTGCACGGCGGCGTGGAGCAAGCCGAGCCCGTAGATCCAGTACAGCGCGCGCGGCGGGCGGCGCAGCAGCGCGCGGTGCACGACCGGAAACGCGAGCCCGGCGTGAAGCGGCACCGCCGCGAACAGGCCGAGCATCGATCGGTAGTACAGCGCGTACGGCGCCTTCGCGGGACCTACACCGGAGAGGATCATCGTCAGAAAGCCGCCGCTCACGGTGCACAGCGCGAGCAGCGCCCAGCTCTCGGGAGCGAACGGGCGCAGCTGGAAAGTCACGGCGCCGACCATGAAGAACAGGAGGCCGAGCGCGAGCACGCCGCCCTCGGCGTAGACGACGTCGGACATGTGCAGGTCGCGAACCGGGATCGAGATGCGACTCACCTCGCCGCCGGGGCGCTGCACCACGAGCTCGTTCGAGGCTCCGGGCTGCTCGATCAGCCGCGCCCAGACCTCTTCGCGAATCGCGCGCTCCGCGACCGGCTCACCGTTCAGCTCGACGAGCCGCGCGCCGCCGCGCAGGCCCAGATCCGCTGCGTCGCGCCGCGAGGGCGAGATCTCGAGCGCGTCCATGATGAAGCCGACGTCCGGCCGACCGACGCGCTGCAGCTTGTCGGCTGCGGCGAGCAGAAGCCCCACCAAGTAGAGCGAGACGAGCGCGGCGTACACCGCCTTCTGCGGCCCGGACCCGTCTCGCCAGCGCATGCGCGGAGAGAAGCACATCTTCGCGCCGGCTTCTCGTCGGGCGAAGAGCGCTCCCGACTAGCTCGCGGCGGCGGACGGCTTCTGCGTGGGTGTCTGGTTGCTGCGCATGTTGTACGGCTTGGTGTCGAACTCTTCGAGCTCGATCGCGCCGCTGAGCACCTTCCGCTTCCACTCCTGATGCGCGGGCTCGTCGGCCTGGAACTCGGGCATGACTTCGCGCGCGAAGAGGTCGAGCGAAGCGCAGATGTCCGCGTGCGTGTTCTTGCCGGCCTGGTTCAGGAGGATCACCTGATCCACGTTCGATTCCTTGAACTTCCGCAGCCGCGTGCGCAGTGTCTCGGGCGAGCCGATCAGACCCGACCCGCGCTGCGCGTGTGCGCCCTCGGGCGTCTCCTTCCACTTCGAGTACTCGTCCCAGAGATTCACGCTGCCGGGAACCACGGGGCCGTGGCGGTTGTAGAACAGCAGCGCGAACTGGAAGAAGGTCCAGCCCTCGGCCTTCTGGATCGCCTCCTCGTCGGTGTCGGCGCACATGAACCCGCACACGATCGCGATCTGTGGGTTCGTCGCGTAGTCACAGAGCAGCTCGCGCCGCTTCACGAAGGCGTTGTAGTAGGCGTGCACCCAAGCGCGCGCCGCCTCGGCGGAGACGAACTGGAAGCCGAGCGCGCCCATGCCGCGGGTGCCGGCCATCGAGATCGTGTCGAGCTGCGAGCACGCGACCCAGAGCGGCGGGTGCGGCTTCTGCAGCGGCTTCGGCAGCACGTTGCGCAGCGGAAAGTCGAAATACTTGCCGTGGTACTCCCAGCCTTCGTCCCGGAACATGGGCAGCACGGCCCGCACGGCGTCTTCCCACACCTCGCGCTTGTCGCGGAAGCGCCGGTCGAACGGGTGCAGCTCGGTTACGCTCGAGCCCTCGCCGATGCCCATCTCGACGCGGCCGTTCGAAACCAGGTCGAGCGTGGACACACGCTCGGCGACGCGGGCGGGGTGATTCGTGGTGAGCTGGATGATCCCGTGCCCGAGGCGGATGCGCTTCGTGCGTTGACTCGCCGCGGCGAGAAACACCTCCGGCGCGGAGGAGTGCGAGTACTCCTCGAGGAAGTGGTGCTCGACCTCCCACGCGTAGTCGTAGCCGAGCCGGTCGGCGAGCTCGATCTGGGAGAGTGAATCTTGGATCAAGCGGTGCTCGCTGCCGGCGTGCCACGGCCGCGGAAGCTGGTGCTCGTAGAAGATCCCGAACTTCATCGCGCGTCCTCCGGGAGCCATCTTACATGTCGCCGTAACGCGCTGCCGAGTCGGCAGACCGGACCTGTATGACGAAGATCACTAACTCTCTCCTGGGGACCGCGGTCTTCCTGGCATTTCTGGTGGCCGCGGCGCTGGGGCGCGCAGACGCTGCGCCGGACCACGCAGAGCTCGACCACGTCTACGTGCGCATCACGGACGCGGGGCTGCGCCCGGCCGCGCAAACGCTGGCTGCGAGCCAGGCGATCGGCTTCCTGAACTCCTCGTCGCAGGTCGTGCGCATCTCGTTCGACAAAACGGTCGTGACCCGGATCAAGTGCCGCAGCGCGACCTCGTTCCAGCTCGCAGGCGATCGGCTCGCGTCGGGGCGGGTGCAGGGATCACAGTTCGCGTCGCTCTGTAGCTTGGCGCCAGGATCCTACGCGTACCGCGTCGACCTGCAGCAGGGCGCCGGAACCGGCCCCGAGCTGGTCGTGCGGAGCTTCGAGGGGATGCTCACCGTCAAATAGACTCACCTGGCGAGCCTGAGCTGCCGATGAGTCTTGTATGGCTTCTCAGCGCAAGGCTCTCCGTGCAGGACTCGCGGTTCTATCGCTTGCAATCGCGTCGGGCGGAGTCGGACATGCAGCCGCGCCGGTCGTCCCGATCCCGGACGGAATCGCGAACTGCGTCTGGCTCCAGGTGAAGGCGAAGGGCTCCGGCATCGAGGTCAAGGACGCCGGCGCCGGGATCGGCGCGAAGCGCACGATCAACACGGTCTGCTACATGCAGCTCGTCTACGTCGCGGCTGACGCCGAGAACCCGGACGGTCACTACACGGCCACGATCCTGTGCCCGGTCGACGCGTCGGAGTGGGAGCCCAGCAGCTGGACGGAGAGCTACTCGGGGAAGATCCTCGCCGACGGCAACGTCTTCAACGACTACGACTATCTGACGTTCGCCAACGCCGCGGGCGACATACTCCAGGGCTACGCGGCGCACCGCCTGCAGATCAGCGTCGACCCCAAGACCGGTCTGTTCAAGAAGGCGATCTTCCAGACGATCGCCGCCGAGATGATGGACAACTCGACCTTCTTCGAGTCATTCACTCCCGTCGTCGGAAGCTACGTCGCGAAGGGAACGTCGATCCCCGCCGAGAAGGTCCCGCCGCAAGCGCTCGCGCTCGTCACCGGCGGCCCCTGTCCGTAGCGGGCGGACGCCTCACTCACTCCCGATCGAGGCAGGTCTCGCAGAGGATGGGCGGCGGGCCGCTCGTGACTCCCATGCCGAGATAGGCGGGATCGCCTCTGCGCATCTGGCAGCCGCACGCGGCGCACTCTCGCAGCCCGTTGAGGACGACCGGCTGCCAGGCGGAGACATCGGCGAACTCGGGCGGCGCTGGGGGCACGCCCGGTGCGGGCGGTCGCGGCGGCGCCGGCTCGCGCTCCATCTCGACGATTCGCTCGCGCGCGCTCTCGGCGCGGCGCTGCCAGCGGCGCTCGAAGCGACGGCCGAAGTCCTGCGCTTCCTCGACCACGCCCTCGACCAGCTCGCCGACGTTCTCGGTGACGGCCTCGACCGCGTCGAACACGTCCTCCAGCACGTTTCGCACGAGGTTCGAGACGGGCACTCGCAGGCGCCGCGCGGCGTCCTGAAGCGCCTCGTCCAGCTCATCGGATACACGGGTGTGCAAGACCCTCTCCTTTCTCCGGCGGCGTCGCCGCTCGCGATCATCGTTGGTTTCCATGTGTGCCAGTGTATCACGTCGTAATACACCGCCAAGGGATTTCTTGTCGTGCGATGATTCCGCCATGCTTCAAAGCCTCGGCCCGAACCTATGGGTCGCCGACCGTCGCTTCCGGAGCGGACCGTTCGAGTTCGGGGTCCGGATGACCGTGATCCGGCTGCGCGATGGCGGGCTCTTCCTGCACTCGCCCGTCCGGCTCGACCGCGAGCTGCGCGCAGAGATCGACGCGCTCGGCGAGGTCCGCGCGGTCGTCACGCCGAACCGGCATCACCATCTGTTCGCGGCGGACTATCCGGCCGGCTACCCGAACGCACGGCTCTTCGCGGCACCCGGGCTCCCCGTGAAGCGCCCTGACCTGAAGTTCGCGGAGGAGCTCGGCGACACCGCGCCATCGCTCTGGCGCAGCGAGATCGAGCAGCACGTGTTCCGCGGCGCGCCGTTCCTGGGCGAGGTCGTCTTCTTCCACCCGAGCTCGAGAACGGCCGTCTTCACCGATCTCGTCTTCAACATCCCGAAGGGCAGCGGCGGCAACCGCGCGTCGCGCATCTTCTTCTCGCTGATCGGCGCGGACGGGCACGTCGGCCCACACCGCCTGGTCCGCTACCTGTTCATTCGCGACCGCGCCGCAGCGCGCGAGTCGGTCGAGCGCATCCTGCGCTGGGACTTCGAGCGAGTCATCGTTACCCACGGCGAGGTGATCGAGCGCGGCGGACGCGACGCCGTGCGCGATGCCTTCGCCTTTCTCGGCTGAGCTGCTCGCGCTAAGAGAGCAGTTTCTCGATCGCCGCGGTGACTTCCGGCGCGTCCGGTGCGACGCGCGGATTGAAGCGCGCGACGACCTTGCCCTGCTTGTCGAGCAGGAACTTGCCGAAGTTCCAGAGCACGTCGCCCGGCCCGTCCGGCTGCGTGGGCTCGGAAGTCAGCCACTGATACAGCGGCGCGCGCCCGGCCCCGTTCACGTCGAGCTTCGAGAACATCGGGAAGGTGACTCCGTAGTTCTTGGTACAGAACTCGCCGATCTCCGACTCGCTGCCCGGCTCTTGGCCGGCGAACTGGTTGCACGGAAAGCCGAGCACCGCGAAGCCGCGCGGCGCGTACTTCTCGTGCAGCTTCTGCAAGCCGGCGTACTGCGGAGTGAGTCCGCACTTCGATGCGACGTTCACGATCAGCACGGCCTTGCCCTTGTACTCGCCCAGGCTCTGCTCCTTGCCGGCGAGCGTCTTTTGCTTGAAGTCGGAAAGCGTGGTCATCGTGGGGGCTCCTCTATTCTCCGGCGACGGTCATGCGCGCGATGCGCAGCGTCGGCGCCGCCGTGGCGCCGAGCCAGACCAGGTCGTTGCCGATCGCGTCGATGTCGCGCAGCATCTGTGCGAAGTTCGCGGCGATCGTGATCTCTTCGACGGGGAACGCGAGCTCGCCGTTCTCGATCCAGATTCCCGCCGCGCCGCGCGAGTAGTCGCCGGTGACCGGATTGAAACCCTGGCCGATGAGCTCGGTGACGTACAGTCCGCGCTTCGTCTCCGCGATGATCTGCTCCGGCGTCTTCGCGCCCGGCTCGAGCCACAGATTCGCCGTCGATGCGCCGCCTCCGCGGAGTGCATTCCCCGTCGAACGCAGCCCGAGCTTGCGCGCCGAGTAGGTGTCGAGCACGTAGCTCGCGAGCCGCCCGCGGTCGACGAGCACGTTGCGGCGCGTGGGCAGGCCTTCGCCGTCGAAGGGCCGACTGCCGAGGCCGCCGGGCATGCGCGCATCGTCGACGATCGTGACTGCCGCGCTCGCCACCCGCAGGCCCAGCTTGCCCGCCAGAAAGCTCGCGCCGCGATAGATCGCGTAGCCGCTCGCGCAGCCGGAGAGCTGGCGCAACAGACTCGGCGCGGTGACCGGGTCGAAGATCACCGGCACTTCGCAGGTCGGAACGCGGCGCGCGCCGAGCCGGCGCAGCGCGCGAGTCGCCGCATGGCGGCCGACGGACTCCGCGGACTCGAGCCCGTCCCAGCGGCGCGCCGAGCTGTACCAGGCGTCGCGCTGCATCCCGCTGTCGCCGCGGGCGAGTGACTCGGCGAAGATCGTGTGGCGCGCGGAGCCGTAGGCCCCGAGGAATCCCGCGCTGTTGCCGTACGCGACTTCGCCGAAGCTCGACGACGCCTGCGAGCCCTCGGAGTCGGCGATGCGCGAGTCGACGGAGCGCGCCGCGCTCTCCATCGCCCGCGCTGCTGCGATGCGCGCGCTCGGCTCGAACGGGCGATCGCGCGGCTCGAAGAGCTCGAGGTCCGGCACTTCGCTCGCGAAGCCGCCGTCGGGCAGGCCCGCGCACACGTCAGGCACCGTCGCCCGAGCCAGCGCGACGGCGTCCGCCGCGGTGCGCGCCACCACGTCGCGGGCCAGATCAGACGTGCGCGTCGCGGCAGACGACAGCCCGCCGCGCCCACCGCAGAAGACGCGCACGGAGAGACCCTTCTCTCGCGACTGCTTCACGAAGTCGATTTCGTTGCCGCGCACGCGCGTCTCGAAGGCTTCGCCCGCGCTCCAGGCGACCTCGGCTTGATACGCGCCGGCGGCGCGTGCGCGCTCGAGCGCAAAGGCGACGATCTCGCGCGCGCTCTCCACGCTAGCCCTCCGTCCCGCCGACCGTGAGGCCGTCGATGCGCAGCGTGGGGAGTCCCACGCCGACCGGCACCCCCTGCCCGTCCTTGCCGCAGGTGCCGATCCCCGGATCGAGCTTCAAGTCATTGCCGATGCGAGTCACTCGCTGCAGCACGTCGGGCCCGTTGCCGATCAAGGTCGCGCCCTTCACCGGCGCGCCGATCTTTCCCCCCTCGATCCGGTAGGCCTCGCTGGCGGAGAAGACGAACTTGCCGTTCGTGATGTCGACCTGTCCGCCCGAGAACGAGACGGCGTAGAGCCCGTTCTTCACCGAGCGCACGATCTCGTCCGGGTCGTCCTGTCCGGCGAGCATGAAGGTGTTGGTCATGCGCGGCATCGGCAGATGCTGATAGCTCTCGCGCCGGCCGTTCCCGGTCGGCGCCACGCCCATGAGTCGCGCGTTCAAGCGGTCCTGCATGTAGCCGACCAGCACGCCGTCTTCGATCAGCACGTTGCGTCCGGTCGGCGTGCCCTCGTCGTCGACGTTCAGCGACCCGCGCCGGCTCGCGATGGTGCCGTCGTCGATCACGGTGACTCCCGGCGCCGCGACGCGCTGGCCGAGCCGATCCGCGAAGGCGGACGTCTTCTTGCGGTTGAAGTCGCCCTCGAGGCCGTGGCCGACCGCCTCGTGCAGCAGGATCCCCGGCCAGCCCGGCCCGAGCACCACGTCCAGGGTGCCCGCCGGGCAGCTCACCGACTCCAGGTTCGTGAGCGCGAGGCGCACCGCCTCGTCGACCTGCGCCTTCCAGGCCGACGGATCGAGGAGCTGCGCGAGTGAGTAGCGGCCGCCTGCGCCCTGCGACGCGGTCTCGCGCCGCGAGCCCTGTGCCGCGATCACCTGCACGCGCAGGATCACGAGTGGCTGCACGTCGCTGACCCAGGTGCCGTCGCTCGCGGCGATCATCAGCTGGCGGTCTTCGCACGAGAGCGCCGCCATCACCTGGGCAATCCGCGGGTCGCGGCTGCGCGCGTAGGCGTCGATTTCCTGGAGCAGACGCACTTTGGTGTCGATCGGAACGTCGGTCGGCGCCTGCGCGAGCGCGTACAGATCGCGCGCGGGGCGCGACGGTCCGCGCAGCGCGATCGCGCGAGACTCGCTGGAGCCTTCGGCGATCGCGCGCGCCGCGCCCGCGGCGAGCTTCAAGCTCTCGACCGTGATCTCGTCCGAGTGCGCGTAGCCCTGCCGCTCGCCCGACTGCGCGCGCACGCCCAGGCCCTGCTCCACGGCGCGGCTGCCGCTCTTCACGATGCCCTCTTCGAGCGCGACCGAGTCGCGGGTCGTGTACTCGAAGAACAGGTCCGCGTAGTCGACGGGTCGCTCGAGCGCGTGCGAGAAGGCCGCGTCGAGCGCACGCGGATCGATCCCGAAGCGCTCGCGAAATACCGGCACGCCGCGCGCGCCGCCGTCGGTCTCGGCCATGGGCTTTCCTCCCCCGAGCGCCAAGGTAACATGCCTCGCACGATGGCCCCCGCTCCGGAAGCCCTTCTGCGCCAGCTTCTCGCCGAGAGAATCCTCGTCGTCGACGGGTCGATGGGTGTCTTGCTGCAGGGAATGGGTCTCAGCGAGGCCGACACCCGCGGCGAGCGCTTCCGCCATCACAGCCACGACATCAAGGGTCACGACGGGCTGCTCGTGCTGTCGCGCCCGGAGCTCATCGAGGGCGTGCACCGCGACTATCTCGAGGCGGGCGCCGACCTGATCATCACCGCCACCTTCAACGGGTCGGCGATCTCGCTCGCCGACTACGGCCTCGAGGAAGTGGCGGCGGAGCTGAACCTCGAGGCCGCGCGAATCGCGCGCCGGGTCGCCGACGAGTGGAGCGCAAAGACTCCGGGCAAGCCGCGCTTCGCGGTCGGCGACCTCGGGCCGCTGCCGAAGACGCTCTCGCTCTCGCCCGACGTGAACGACCCCGCGTTCCGCGCAGTGACCTTCGATCAGGTGCGCGACGCCTACGCGACTCAGGTCCGCAGCTTGCTCGCCGGCGGCGTCGACGCGCTCATCGTCGAGACGATCTTCGACACCCTGAACGCGAAGGCCGCGATCGTGGCGATCGAGGAGACCTTTGCCGCGCGCGGCGAGCGCGTGCCGGTCATGGTCTCGGTCACGTTCGCGGACAAGAGCGCGCGGAACCTGTCGGGCCAGACGGTCGACGCCTTCTGGGCCTCGATCCGGCACGTGAAACCGATCAGTGTCGGGGTGAACTGCGGCCTGGGCGCGACCGAGTCGCGTCCCTACCTGGTGGAGCTCTCGCGCATCGCGGACACGTTCGTCTCGTGTCACCCGAACGCGGGCATGCCCAATGCGCTCGGCGGCTACGACCAGACCCCGGAGACCATGGCCGCGCTGATGGGCGAGTTCGCAGAGGCCGGGCTCGTGAACATCGTCGGCTCGTGCTGCGGCAGCGGACCGGAGCACGTGCGACGAATCGCGGCGGCGGTCGAGGGCCTCGCGCCGCGGCGCGTGCCCGCGCGCGCAGAGCGGCGCACGACTTACAGCGGACTCGAGACCTTCACGTTCTCGCCGGAGATCCCGTTCGTGATGGTCGGCGAGCGCACGAACGTCACCGGCAGCCGCAAGTTCGAGGGGCTGATCAAGGCCGGTGACTTCGAGGCCGCCGCTGCGGTCGCCCTGGACCAGGTGCGCGGCGGCGCGAACATCCTCGACGTCAACGTCGACGAAGCCATGCTCGACGGCCCCGCGGTCATGACTCGCTTTCTGAACCAGATCGCCGCGGACGACGAGATCTCGCGCCTGCCCGTGATGGTCGACAGCTCCGACTTCCGCGTGATCGAGGCGGGGCTGCGCTGTCTGCAGGGCAAGTCGATCGTCAACTCACTCTCGCTCAAGGAAGGCGAGGCGGACTTCCTGAAGAAGGCCGAGGTCGCGCGGCGCTTCGGCGCGGGCGTGGTGGTGATGGCCTTCGACGAGCGCGGCCAGGCCGAGACCGTCGAGCGCAAGCTCGAGATCTGCAAGCGCGCCTACGCGCTGCTCACCGAGCGCGCGGGCTTCGTGGGCGAGGACATCATCTTCGACCCGAACATCCTGGCGATCGCGACCGGGATCGAGGAGCACGCCCGCTTCGCGCTGAACTATCTCGAGTCGATCCCGCGGATCAAGGCGGCCTGCCCGGGCGTGAAGATCTCGGGGGGTGTCTCGAATCTGTCCTTCTCGTTCCGGGGCAACGACCGCGTGCGCGAGGCGATTCACTCGGCGTTCCTGTACCACGCGACGCGCGCGGGCATGGACATGGGCATCGTGAACGCGGGTCAGCTCGTCGTGTACGAGGACATTCCGCGCGACTTGCTCGAGCGGGTCGAGGACATTCTCTTCGACCGCCGCCCGGACGCGACCGAGCGCATGGTCGAGTTCGCCGAGCGCGTGAAGGGCGCGGGCAAGAAGCGCGAGGTCGATCTCGGCTGGCGCGACGCGCCGGTCGAGTCACGGCTCTCGCACGCGCTCGTCCACGGGCTGGTCGACTTCATCGAGCAGGACGTCGAGGAGGCGCGCCGCAAGCTCCCGCGGCCGCTCGACGTGATCGAAGGCCCGCTGATGGACGGCATGAAGGTCGTCGGCGACTTGTTCGGCAGCGGGAAGATGTTCCTGCCCCAAGTCGTGAAGAGCGCGCGCGCGATGAAGCGCGCCGTCGCGTATCTCGAGCCGTTCATGGAGAAGGAGAAGGCCGGCTCGACGTCCGCCGGCAAGATCGTGCTCGCCACCGTGAAGGGCGACGTGCACGACATCGGCAAGAACATCGTCGGCGTCGTGCTCGCCTGCAACGGCTACGAAGTCATCGACCTGGGCGTGATGGTGCCGGTGGACCGGATCCTGGAGACCGCGCGCGCACAGGGCTGCCACGCGATCGGTCTGTCAGGGTTGATCACGCCCTCGCTCGAGGAGATGGTGAACGTGGCGAAGGAGATGCAGCGGCGGGGCTTCCGGCTGCCGCTCCTGATCGGCGGCGCGACCACCTCGACGCAGCACACGGCCGTGCGCATCGCCCCGCAGTACGAGCCGCCGACGGTGCACGTGATCGACGCGTCCCGCGTCGTCGGCGTGCTGTCGAGCGTGCTCGACGCGAACAAGCTGCCCGAATTCGACCGAGCGAATCGCGCGTCGCAGGAGAGACTCCGGCTCGCGCACGCGTCTCGCACGGAACGGCCGCTGATCCCGCTGGCGAACGCGCGCTCGCGCCGCGCGCCCGCGGCGTTCTCGCCGGAGAACGTCGCGACGCCGGAGTTCACCGGCCGCCGCGTGCTGTCCGAGGCGCCGCTCGCGGAGATCGAGAAGTTCATCGACTGGACCTTCTTCTTCACCGCGTGGGAGCTGAAGGGGCGCTTCCCGGCGCTGCTCGATCACCCGCTGCGGGGCCCGGCCGCGCGCGAGCTGTTCGAGAACGGAAAGGCGCTCCTGCGCAAGCTGGTCGACGGGCGCGAGCTGCACGCGCGCGGGGTGTACGGCTTCTGGCCCGCGAACTCGGACGGCGACGACCTGGTCCTGTTCGCTGACTCGTCGCGCTCGCGAGAGGTCGCGCGGTTCCCGATGCTGCGCCAGCAGCGCACGAATGCCGACACCGACCCGTGTTACTGCCTCGCCGACTTCGTCGCGCCGGTCGCGAGCGGGGTCGTCGACAGCGTGGGCGCGTTCGCGGTGACCGCGGGCATTGGCGCGGACGAGGTCTCGCGCCGCTTCGAGGCGGAGCTCGACGACTACCACGCGATCATGGTCAAGTCACTCGCCGATCGGCTGGCCGAGGCGTTCGCGGAGTGGCTGCACGCGCGCGTGCGCCGCGAGTGGGGCTACGGCCGCGACGAGCGGCTCTCGCCCGAGGATCTGATCGGGGAGAAGTACCGCGGCATCCGCCCCGCGCTGGGCTACCCGGCCTGCCCGGATCACAGCGAGAAGGTCGCGCTCTTCGAGCTGCTCGGCGCGCGCGAGATCGGCATGGAGCTGACCTCGGGCTACGCGATGACCCCGCCGGCGAGCGTGTCGGGCCTGTATCTCGCGCATCCGCGCGCCCGCTACTTCAGCGTCGGCAAGATCGGCCGCGACCAGGTCGCCGACTACGCGGCGCGCAAGCGGGTCGAGATCGGACAGGTCGAGCGCTGGCTGGCCAGCAATCTGGGCTACGAGCCGGAAGCCTCGTAGGCAGGCGCGATCAGAGCGAGAGAGCGGTCGTCAGAATTCCCAGCGCGATTGCGACGGCCAACAGGATCTTGTCCGAGCTCAAGCGACTCCCCTCGAATACGCTCATGGCGCGGGACATATCGCCTCCCGCCCGCGGTCGAGCTGTGATCGCCGTCACGGTTGCACATCCGGCCGCTGGCGAGACCCCGGCAGAGCGGTCGTGCAACTAGCTGCAGCGGCTCGAGATTTTGCTCTGGCTACCGGTACGGCGCGCCCCAGCGGTCGGCGAACGCCAGCTTCTCGGTGGCCCGGCGCGAGAGCGGACCGTGTCCGCGGCGCAGCGGGTAGCCGAGCGGAATCGCGGCGCAGGTGCCCCAGCCGTCGGGAATGTCGAGCAGCGTCTTCACCGCGGCTTCTCGCTGACACAAGAGCGTGGTGAGCACGCAGCCCAAGCCCTCGGCGCGCGCGGCGAGCAGGAAATTCTGCACCGCGGGATAGACCGAGCCGCCGCCGACCACCGACGGCCGCGCGAGCCCGGAGTCCGTGATCGCCATCTGCTTCGGGTCGAAGCAGAAGACGGCGACGACCGGTGTCTCGGCGAAGTGCTGGGCTAGGTAGTCACCCGCCGCCAGCGTGCGCTCGTGCGGCGCGCGCCGATCCTCGGGCAGCGAGCCGAGACTTCTCCGCACCCCGCCCGCGTACTCGGCCCAGGCCTTCTCGTAGAGCGCGCCGAGCGCCAGCTTCGCGCTCGCGTCGCGCACCAGGACCACGCGCCACGGCTGCACGTTCCCGCCGGTCGGCGCCCAGACGGCGGCTTGGACCAGGCGCGCGAGCACGGCGTCGGGGATCGGGTCGGGCCGCAGCTTGCGCACGGCGCGGCAGGTGCTCATCGCCTCGTACAGGTCCATCAGGCCGACTCACTCGCCCGCACCAGCCGCACGCGGACGCCGCCGAGCTCGACGACGTCCGGCGCTGCAGACACTCCGCGGGCGCGCGCGCGGTGCACGACCTCGGTCGGGTCGGCCACCTCGACGTCGATCCCCGAGACGCCCTCCCCGCGACCGTCGCGATCCGCGACGAAGCGCAGCGACCCCTCGTCGAGGGGGATCTCGAACTCACCGCCGGCGCGCGCGCGCGAAGGACGCGCGAACACGCGGCTCCAGCGCTCGGCGAGCGCGCGCGGGTCGGGTCCCTGCAGCTCGGCGCCGAGCAGCCGGCGAGTCACATCCGTGCGGACGTGCTCGCGCCACTCCGGGCCGGCCCAATGCCACGACTCGGGCGGCCGCATCTGATCGAACGAGACGATGGCGGCGCCGACGTCGCGCGGGTGCAGGTGAATCGTCGCCGCGTTGGGCAGCGCGACCTCCCACACGATGCGCACGCCGAGCTCGTCGATGCGCTTGCGGTCCGCCGCGAGGTCGTCGGTCTGCGCGATCACCATGTAGCCGCCGTCGCCGCGCCGCCGCTCGAGCAGCCGGCCCGCGGTGGTGCCCTCGCGCTGCGGCGAGACGACCTCCAGAAAGCTCGTGCCGATCGGCATCAGCGCGTTGTGCAGGCCGAACTCCGCGACCCCCGGATCGCGGAAGCAGACCTCGATTCCGAGGACTGCACAGAAGTCGTCGACGACGGTCTGGAGCTCGCGGGCCACGAGGGCGATTTGTCGGATGCGCATGTCGCCAGTGTGCACCCGCGCGCGCCTCGGAGACCAGTCGGGGTCGAGACTACGGCGACGCCGCCGGACACACCGGCGCGGGGCCCGGCGCGAAGCCGACCAGATAGCGGCGCAGGACCGTCAGATCGGCGACGTCGCACTCGGCGCCGCCGATCACGCTGCAGCGCGAGAGCTCCCCGGCGCTGAGTCCGTTCGTCAGCGGATTCGCGAGCGCGGCGCGCAGGCGCAGGACGTCGGAGAGACTCTGTGACCCGCTCGCGTCGAGGTTCCCGCAGATCGCCGGCTGGATGCTCGCGCAGTTCGGATACAGCGAGACCGTCTGAGTCGTCGAGAGGCCGACACCGTCGCTCACGGTGAGTGAGAACGAGTAAGAGTACGCGTTGCCGTCGCAGCCGAGCGGCGAGAGCGTCGCGCTGGTCGTGCAGTTCGAGTCGATCGGTCCCGGCTCGACCTGCGCGTTGCGGTGCAGCGAGACCTGCCACGCGCAGGTGAGCTGGCTGGCGCTCTGCTCCGCGTCGGAGATGTTCGCGGCGAGCGGCACCGACGACGGCCCCGCCATCGAGTAGAAGCCCTGACTCGTGGGGCTCACGATCGACACCTGCGGCGGTGAGTCGTTCACCACGATCGGGACCTGCGCGGACGAGGTCTGGTTCGCCGTGTCGCGCACCGTGAGCGTGGCGGTGTAGGTCGTGAGCACGCCGAGCGGTCCGAAGTACGTGTGGAGCGGATTGACGATCGTGCCGAGCGGGCTGCCGTCGCCGAAGTTCCACGAGAAGGTCAGCGGCAGGCCTTCGGGATCGGTCGAGGCGCTCCCGTCGAACGCGACGGTGGCGGGCGTGCTGCCGAAGTTCGGATTCGCGACCGCCCGCGCAGTCGGCGGCTGATTGCCCGCGGGGACGTACGAGATGCGCGAGACCGTCCCGCCGACGTCCACGGTGTAGAGACCACCCTTGGTCGGGCTGGTCGCGAGCATCACGACAAAGCCGGCATCGTCGTCGAAGGGAGTCACCAGCGTCGGTCGGTCGCTCGCGTCGTAGCTGATCTGGGTGATCTGGGTGAACCCGTAGTCGCCGTGGAAGAAAGTGTTTCGGTACTGGGGCGGAAAGTCGGTGCCCGTGTACCAGACGCCGCCCACGGTCGTGAATCCACCGATCGGCGTTCCCGCCACCGGCGAGCCGGGCGCGCCGACGTCGGCCTGGGCCGGCGTCGTGCCGATGAAAATCGGCGTGCGCATCGGCCCGCCGACGCCGTGGCCGTACGCGAGGCCTGGACGCCGCTCCATGAAGTGGGGAATCGACGCGGGGACCTGCTGCGTCGGGTTGCACGGATTCGGAAAGAATGGCGCGACGATCGACTCGGGCGCGATCAGATCCCCGAACCTGAAGAACGGCTGCGCGCAGCCCGCGATCCCGAACAGCGGATTCGGCGCGTCGAAATTCTGCACGGCCAGCGGCATGAAGTCGGGCTCCGCGTCCATGCCCTCGAAGATCGGCCAGCCGGAGTTGTAGCCCGGCGTGTTCACGACCTCGATCTCTTCCCACAGATACCAGCCGACGTTCCCCACGTAGAGCGAGCCGGGATTCCCGTCGCTCGCCAAGTGACTGCCGGTGTTCGGCCGCAGCGAGAAGCGGAACGGATTGCGGAAGCCGAGCGCGAAGACGCGCGAGCGCGGCGCGCGGGGATTCGCGGGGTCGTAGAACGGATTGCTCGGCAGACCGTCGCCGGTCTGCGGGTCCATCCGCAGGATCTTGCCCGAGAATGAGTTCACCATCTGCGCGCGGAACGCGCCCACGTCTTCGGCCGGGCGGATGATTCCCTCCGCGAGCGCCTGCGGGGTGTACGAGCCGTACTGGGGCCCCCCGGTGTCGGGTCCGTCGGAACTCGCGCTCTCGCCGCAGCTCGCGAGCAGCGAACCGTCCGCGCCGAAGACGAGTGACCCGACGCCGTGCGACACCCAGATCAGCGGGCAGCCGCTGCCTTCGGACTCACCGAACAGCACGCGGCGAGAGGCCGGATCGACGCTGCGGAAGCCGGTCGAGGCCTGCGCCGTGTAGCGCGTGATGCGCGCGATCGACGGCTTCAGCGGGTCGTCGGCGTTGGGGTCGTAGCCGGGGGTGCCACCGTACTGCAGGTAGTAGTGGTCGACGGCGTAGAACAAGTAGATGAAGCCGTTCTGCAGGAAGTTGGGGTGAAGCGCGAAGCCGAGCAGCCCGTGGTCGCCCCAGTTGCCGACCTCGTCCGAGATGTCGATCAGCGGCACCGCCGACTTCACGCCGTTCTCGACGAGCCAGACCCGGCCGGCGCGCTCCCACACGTACATGCGGCCGTTGTCGTCGAACGCAACGCCTACGGGCTCGGCCCACGGGCCTGCGATCTGGGTCTTGAAGAACCCGGGCGGCAACGTCGCGCGCGCCGAGCGGACGACGCCCAGGAACGGCGCCAGCACCAGGAGCACCAGCAGCAGCGATCTTCGCATCGGACTCATCCCGCAGAGATACCGGATCGTACACTGACCGGCCGGCCCGAGTGAACCGCGGGCGGCGGGCGTGTAAGATCCGCAGCGCCGCAGACTTCCGCAGGAGGAATCGAGTTGGCCGGCATCACGCGCTACGGCAGCTATCTGCCCTACAACCGCCTGCAGCGCACGGCGCTCGGCGCCGGCAAAGGCGAGCGAGCCGTCGCGAGCTACGACGAGGATTCGGTGTCGATGGCGGTCGAGGCCGGGCGCGATGCGGTGCGCGGCGCGAGCGGGATCGACACGCTCCTGTTCGCGACCACCAGCGCCCCCTACGCCGAGAAGCTGAACGCGGCGACGATCGCCGCGGCGCTCGACCTGCCCCGCAGCGTGCGCTCGCTCGAGCTGGCCAGCTCGACGCGCATGGGGCTCGGGGCGCTGATCGCGGGCGCGGATGCGGCCGCGGGCGGCGGGCGGGCGCTCGTCGTCGCGGCGGACGTCGTCATCGGCGCGCCGGGAGGCGCGCGCGAGAGCGGCGGCGGCGACGGCGCCGCGGCCTTCGTGACCGGTCCCGATTCGGAGTCACTCGCCCGATTCATCGGCCGCGCCTCGGCGACGACCGAGCTGCTGGACGTGTGGCGGCTGCCGAGCGACCCGTTCGCCAAGCAGTGGGAGGAGCGCTTCGGCGCGGAGACACTCGGCCCGATCGCGGTCGACGCGGCCACCCGCGCGCTGAAGAGCGCGGGCATCGGACCCGCGGACTTGAAGACGGTCGTGCTCGACGGCACCAACGCGCGCGCGGTTGCGTTCGTTCCCGAAGCGCTGCGCCTGAAGCCGGAGCAGGTCGCGGATCCGCTGCTCGCCGCCGTCGGGCGCACCGGCACCGCGCACGCGGGCCTTCTGCTCGCGCGGGCGCTCGACCGCGCGAATCCCGGCGACAAGATCCTCGCGCTGTGCAGCGCCGACGGCTGCGACGCGCTGGTGCTGGAAGTCACTGCGCAGATCGCCTCGGCGCGGCCGCAGCACTCGGTCGACCGCTGGCTCGGCGCGAAGCGGAGCGATCTGCCGTACAACACCTATCTCAAGTGGCGCGGCATCTTGCCGTTCGAGCCGCCGCGCCGGCCGGAGCCCGACCGCCCCGCCGCGCCGCCGATGCGCCGCGCGGATCACTGGAAGTACGCGTTCATCGGCTCGCGCTGCGAGAGCTGCAACACCGGACATCTGCCTCCGCAGCGCGTGTGCGTGAAGTGCGCCGCCGTCGACCAGATGCGCGAAGAGCGCTTCGCCGACACGTCGTGCAAGGTGGCGACCTACACGCTCGACCACCTGGCGTACACGCTGCAGCCGCCGGTCGTCGCCGCGATCGTCGACTACGCCAGCGGCGGGCGGCTGTCGTGCGAGCTGACCGACGTCGACCCGAAGGAAGTGAAGATCGGCAACGAGCTCGAGATGACCTTCCGGCGGCTCTACACCGGTCAAGGCGTGCACAACTACTTCTGGAAGGCGCGACCGAAGCGCTAAGTTTCACGGGAGCCGAGCGCGGGCCCCTCCGAGGGCCGTCCGGTGCGAAGGGAGATCAGAAATGGCGAGCCGGGGAATCAAGGATCGCGTCGCGATCGTCGGCATGGGCTGCACGCCGTTCGGTGAACACTGGGACAAGGGCGCCGACGATCTGCTGGTCGACGCCGCGACCGACGCCTACAAGTCGGCGGGGGTCGGGCCGGACCAGATCGACGCGTACTGGCTCGGCACGATGGGTAGCGGTGTCTCGGGGCTGATGCTCTCCGAAGCGCTGAAGCTCGACTACAAGCCAGTGACTCGCCTCGAGAACATGTGCGCGACGGGCTCCGAAGCGATGCGCAACGCCGCCTACGCGGTGGCCAGCGGCGCCTACGACCTGGTCATGGCGATCGGCGTCGAGAAGCTGAAAGACTCCGGCTACTCCGGACTCACCGGCTCGCGCCCGCCGTCCGACGGCACGGACTCGTCGATGACCGCGCCCGCGACCTTCTCGCTGCTCGCGCCTGCCTACGCCAAGAAGTACGGCGTCGACGAGGCGACCCTGAAGCAGGTGCTCGCGCGGATCGCCTGGAAGAATCACAAGAACGGCGCGAAGAACCCGAAGGCGCAGTTCCGCAAGGAAGTGCCGATGGAGAAGATCTGCGCGTCGCCGTCGGTGGCCGGCATGCTCGGCATCTTCGACTGCTCCGGCGTCTCGGACGGCTCGGCCGCCGCAATTCTGTGTAGGGCCGAGGACGCGCACAAGTACACCGACCATCCGATCTACCTGAAGGCGCTCGCCTTCGCCGCGGGTCCCGCCGAGGGCTACTTCAGCCAGGACTACGACTTCACCACGTTCCCGGAAGTCGTCGCGAGCTCGCAGGACGCGTACAAGCAGGCGGGAGTCACGAACCCGCGCGAGCAGATCAGCATGGCCGAGGTGCACGACTGCTTCACGCCGACCGAGCTCGTGCTGATGGAGGACATGGGTTTCTCGCCGCGCGGGCACGCGTGGAAGGACGAGCAGGAGGGCCGCTTCGACCTCGAGGGCGCGCAGCCGGTGAATCCCGACGGCGGGCTGAAGTCGTTCGGGCATCCGATCGGGGCATCGGGGCTGCGCATGATGTACGAGATGTGGCTGCAGCTGCGCGGCGAAGCCGGCCCCCGCCAGATCAAGAATCCGAAGCTCGGACTGACTCACAACCTCGGCGGCGCGCCGGGCCGCTGCGTCAGCTTCGTATCCATCGTCGGGAACTCACAGGGCTGACCACTGAACCCGTAGCACCGCCGGCGCCGGCGCCGTTCTCGGAGAAGGACTTCTATCTCGAGGACTTCCACGGGAAGACGCTCGCCATCGCGGCGCCGGCCGCGGAGCTGCGCCAGCCCGCGCGCCTCGCACAGGTGATCGACGAGCTGGCGCGCAACGAGACGAACGTCGTGCTGCTGTCGACCGAGCGCTCGGCGCTCGAGCCGCTGGTCGGCGGACACGTGCTGTCGATGGCGACGCCGCGGCTCGAGGGAACGGTCTGGCGCCAGCTGCGCGAGTCGTTCCGGCTCGGGCTCGTCGTCGCGGGGTCACTCGCCTTCGCGCCCGCCTGCCGCGAGGCGACCGTCCGGCTCGGCATCTCGAAGCTGGTCTGGATCGACCGCGACGGCGGCATCGTGCGCGCGAGCGGCGAGCGCGTGTCCTTCGTTCACCTGGACGAGCTGCGCGAGATCCTCGCCGCGGGCGCGCCGCGCAACGAGCGCCGCGCGGCGCTGCTGCGCGAGGTCGAGGCCATGCTCGTCGCGGGAGTCCCAGCCGTGAACGTCTGCACGCTCGAGGGGCTCTCGGACGAGCTCTTCACGTACGCCGGATCGGGCACGCTGTTCACCGAAGAGCGCTACGTGCTCGTGCGCAAGCTCGGGCTCGACGACTTCGACGCGGCGAGTGACTTGATCGCGCGCGGGACGGCGGAAGGCTATCTCGCGCCGCGCACGCAGGAGCAGCTCGACGCGGTGCTCGCGAGCGGCTTCGGCGCATTCGTCGAGGGCTATCACCTGGCGGGCATCGGCGCGCTGCTCGTCGACGAGCAAGGTGGTTGCGCCGAGGTCGCGTCGCTCTACACGCTCACCCGCTTCCTCGGCGAGGGCGTGGGCGGGCACCTGGTCGCCTGCGCGCTGGCGCGCGCGCGCGAGCGCAAGCTCGGCTTCGTCTACGCCTGCACGACGAGCGAGGGCGTCGGTCGCTTCTTCGAGCTGCACGGCTTCCGCGCAGCGCGCCCCGAAGAGGTTCCCGCGGCGAAGTGGCGCGGCTACGACCCGGAGCGCCGCGCGCGCGTGCGCTGCTACCGGCTCGACCTCTCCCCGCCGGCGCCGAACGGCGCGGCACCCGTCTCCAGCTGAAGTGAGTCGTCCGCCAGGACGCCGGGCGGCACGCGCAGGGCGCGCGCGTGCAGACACATTCGCTCGCCGTCCGCGCGCGCGGGATCGTAGAGCGGATCGCCCGCGATCGGGTGCCCGAGATGCGCGAGGTGCACGCGCAGCTGGTGCTGGCGGCCGGTGACCGGCTCGAGCTCCAGATCGCTCGCTCGCTCGGCGGCGCGCACGAGCCGCGCGCGCGTCAGTGCCGCGATGCCCGAGTGATCGACGCGAAAGCGCGGCGGCCGGTGTCCGCAGCGCAGGAGTCGGCCGCATAGCTCGAGCTCGGGCGCCGACGCCGGAAAGTGTCGGCTCGCGTCGCCGCGCACGCGCGCGTCGTACAGGCGAGTGATGGCGCCGCCCGCGAACGCGCGCTGCAGCCGGCGCAGCACGTCGCGGCGCAGCGCGACGAGCATGACTCCCGAAGTCTCTCGGTCGAGGCGGTGCGGCAGCCACGGCCCACCGCTCTCGCTGTCGCGCGCCTGGCCGAGCGCGAGTGCGGTCAGCAGCGTGCGCTTGATCTCGTTTCCGGCCGGGTGACACGGCACCCCGGCCGGCTTCTCGATCGCGAGCCAGCCGCGGCCCCGCGCGAGCAGCGGCAGCGCGAGCAAGTCGTCGAGCGGCGCGTCGGCATCGCGCGGCAGCTTCTCGATCGTGACGTCGATGCGCTGCCCGGCCGCGGCCTGCGCCGCGCTGCGCGTCGCGACTTCGCCGTCGATCCGCGCGCGGCCCGCGCGAATCCAGCCGGCGACGCGCGTGCGCGACGCGAACGGCAAGTGCGCAGCGAGCAGCCGGTCGAGCCGCAGCCCGGCCTCGGCGCGCGCGACCACGAACGCGTGTGTCTCCTCGGCCGCGAGCAGGCGTTCGACGTCCATGCGCCGGCTCGCCCGCTAGCTCTCGGGCGCGTCCTCTGCGCCGTTCGCCTCGCGCTCTGCGATCCGGCGCCGCACGTCGTCCATGTCGAGCGCCTTCACGCGCTGGATGATCTCTTCGAGCGCGGCCGCCGGCAGCGCACCGGGCTGTGCGAAGACGCAGATCTTTTCGCGGAAGATCGCGAGCGTCGGGATCGACTGGATCTCGAACGCCTGCGCGAGCTGCTGCTGCTCGTCGGTGTTGACCTTCGCGAAGACCGCGTCGCTGTGCCGCGCTGCGGCGGCCTCGAACACCGGCGCGAAGTTCCGGCACGGCCCGCACCAGGGCGCCCAGAAGTCGATCAGCACGATCGCGTTCTTGTCGATCGTGTCCTCGAAGCTGTCATTCGTGAGCGCGAGCGCGGTCATTCACTCTCCTATTTCGCGCCGTGAGGCTTGAGATACTCGCCCGCGACCCAGCCCTCGGGCGCGGCTCCATCGGACTGCACCTTCTTCCAGCCGTCCTTGGTCTCGAGCACGCGCACTTCCTGCCCCTTCTTGAGCGTCCCGAGCACCGTTCCCTTGGACGTCGGCAGCGCTCGCACATTGAGGCTCTTCGCGGCGACGACCTCCATCGGCAGCATCTCGACGTCCGGCGACGCCGCCGCCCCGCTCTCCGCCGCCGCCGCGTCGCCGCCCGCGTCGGCGTGCTTGCACGCCGCTGGAACACCTGCCGCGAGCAACACCAATCCGAGACGGACCATCCGCATCGCCGACATGTTTCTCCCCCTCGGCGCCAAGATGCCGGTCGAGGTGGGCGGAATCAACCCGCGCGCCCGTCCAGTGATTCGCGCAGGCGCGGAATTCCCCTTGCGGGCCGGCAGGTCCGGCGGCCCCGCCGCGCGCGAATGACGGACTCTCGCCGCGCGCTCGCCGCCACCCCTCTGCGGCGCGTCACCACATTCGATCGCCGGGGGGCCCGGTCGCCCTCGGAACTGTAGACTCCCGCCCTTCCCAGCCGATCCGGATCACGACGAGGGACGCTTTGAACATCCTCGGGATTTCTGCCTTCTATCACGACAGCGCCGCCTGCCTGGTGCGCGACGGGGAGATCGTCGCGGCCGCGCAGGAGGAGCGCTTCACGCGCAAGAAGCACGACTACCGCTTTCCGACGCGGGCAATCGAGTACTGCCTGGCCGAGGGCGGGATCCAGCCCGAGCAGCTCGACGTGGTCGCGTTCTACGACAAGCCGCTCTTGAAGTTCGATCGCCTGCTCGAGACCTACGTGGCGTTCGCGCCGGCCGGGTTTCGCCTGTTCCTGATGGGCCTGCCGCTCTGGCTGAAGCAGAAGCTGTACACGCCGCGCGAGCTCGATGCGGGCCTGGGCCGGCGCTACAAGGGGCGCTACGTCTTTCTCGAGCACCACGAGTCACACGCCGCGAGCGCGTTCTTCCCCTCTCCGTTCGACGAGGCCGCGATCCTGACACTGGACGGTGTCGGCGAGTGGGCGACCGGCAGCATCGCAGTCGGCCGCGGCAACGAGATCCAGATGCTGAAGGAGCTGCGCTTCCCGCACTCACTCGGCCTCTTGTACTCCGCGTTCACGTACTTCACGGGCTTCAAGGTCAACAGCGGCGAGTACAAGCTGATGGGCCTGGCGCCCTACGGCGAGCCGATCTATGCCGATCTGATCCGCGAGAAGATGCTCGACGTGAAGGCCGACGGCTCGTTCCGCATGGACATGTCGTACTTCGCGTACACGCACAAGGACGTGATGACGTCGGCGAAGTTCGACCGGCTGTTCGGCGGTCCGCCGCGCAAGGCCGAGAGCCCGATCACGCAGCGCGAGATGGACCTCGCCGCGTCGATCCAGGTCGTGACCGAAGAGATCATGCTGCGGATCGCGAGCTACGCGCACGAGCTCACCGGCATGAGCAACCTGTGTCTCGCCGGCGGCGTGGCGCTGAACTGCGTCGGGAACGGCAAGATCCTGCGCGAAGGGCCGTTCGATCAGGTCTGGATCCAGCCGGCCGCAGGCGACGCCGGCGGCGCGCTCGGCTCCGCGCTCTTCGTCTGGCACCAGCTGCTGGAGAACAAGCGCGAGCAACACGGCCGCGACTCGCAGAAGGGCTCGCTGCTCGGCCCGGCCTACGGCAACGCCGAGATCAAGGTGTTCCTCGACCGCAAGGGCGCCGCCTACCGCTACTACGAGACCGAGGACGCGCTCTGCGACGCGGTGGCGGAGCTGATCGCGCAGGAGAACGTCGTCGGTCACTGCGCCGGCCGCATGGAGTTCGGACCGCGCGCGCTCGGCGCGCGCTCGATTCTCGGCGACGCGCGCTCGCGCAAGATGCAGGCGACGATGAACGTGAAGATCAAGTTCCGCGAGTCGTTCCGGCCCTTCGCGCCGGCGGTCCTGCGCGAGGACGTCGACGCGTTCTTCGAGATGCGCCCGAACGAGGACTCGCCGTACATGTTGCTCGTCGCGCCGGTGCGCGAGGAGAAGCGACTCCCGGTCGAGTCACGCGGCGAGAAGGGGCTCGACAAGCTGAAGCAGGTGCGCTCCGTCGTGCCCGCGATCACTCACGTCGACAACTCGGCGCGCGTGCAGACGATCGACGCCGAGCGCAACCCGCGCTTCTACAGGATCCTGCAGGCGTTCAAGAAGAAGACGGGCTCCCCGGTCGTGATCAACACCAGCTTCAACGTGCGCGGCGAACCGATCGTGAACACTCCGGAGGACTCGTACCGCTGCTTCATGCACACCAACATGGACGCGCTCGTTCTCGAGAACTTCGTACTGCTCAAGAAGGACCAACCGGAGGCCAAGGAGATCGACGTCGAGGCGTATCTGGCCGAGTTCGGGGCGGACTGAGTCGCCATGGCAGGCATGGTCGAGATCAATCTCCGCCCCGACCAGCGCACCCTGCGCCAGTTCGGCTGGATCGCCCTGGGCGGGTTCGGGCTGCTGGCGCTCTGCGCGTGGAACGGCTGGCTCGTGTTCCGCCACGGGCTCGGCTCCTGGCGCGAAGCGGTGACTGCGGCCCTCGCGGCCCTGGGCGTGCTCTCGGCGCTCTTCTCGCTGGTGGCTCCCAAGGCGAACGCGCCGCTCTTCGTCGCTCTCTCGATCGTCGCGTTCCCGATCGGCTTCGTCCTCTCGTACGTGATCATGGCGACACTCTTCTATGTCGTGATCGCGCCGGTCGGTACGGCGATGCGCCTGTTCGGCATGGACCCGATGGACCGGCGCTTCCTGCCGAAGGCCTCGACTTACTGGCTCGACGCACGCCCGCCGCGTGCGAAGGCCGACTACTTCAAGCAGTTCTAGGAGACTCCGAGATGCCCGATGAGCGCGAGAGACGAGCCAGCGACGACTTCGCGGCGCAAGCCGCCAAGCCACAGACGGGACTCGCGACCGAGTTCTGGGAGTTCCTGCGCGACAACAAGAAGTGGTGGCTCGCCCCGATCGTGATCTCGATCCTGGGGCTCGGCCTGCTGGTGCTCTTGGGCGGAACCGCCGCAGCGCCGTTCATCTACACCCTGTTCTAGTCGCGCTCTGAGCGATTTCTCGGCGCGCCGCGCTCGCCTCAACGCGTCTCGAGTAACTCCACCCAGTTGCCATCGGGATCCTCGATCATCGCGATCTCGACGCCGGCGCGCACCGCTCGGCGCGGGATCGGAATCGGCCGGCCGGCGCGCTGCGCCGCGGCGACGACTTCGTCCAGATTCGAGACACTGATCGTCCAGTAGCGATAGCCGGTGCCGCCGGCGAGCCCGCCCGGCGCGGGCTTGTTCGCGGGTACCTTGTCGGGCACGACGATCTTGATCAGGCTCGTGCCGCACAAGAGCCGGTGCATCTTGCCGCCGGTCGGCATCGGCAGATCGCCCTGGTGTTGGAGCCCGAGCACGTCGCGGTAGAACGCGAGCATCGCCGCTCCGTTCGCGGTGACGATGCCGAGGTCGATCGAGTCTTTGGTCGTCTTCAGGGCCATGGCGCCTCCCTCCGCGTACATGCGGGCGCAGGCGCGGAGTCTACGCCGGCGGATATGATCGGCGCATGTACAAGGACATCGAGCTCGAGATCGCGGACCCGGTCGCGCTGATTCGCTTGAACCGGCCCGAGAAGCTGAACGCGTTCACGTACCCGATGCTCGGCGAGATTCGCCACGCCGTCGACGCGGCCGCAGCCGATCCGCGGGTGGTCGGGATTGCGATCACGGGCAACGGGCGCGGCTTCTGCGCCGGGCTCGACGCCGCAGCCCTGGCCGCGACCACGGCGCGCGGGGCGGGCGCCCGCGAGCGAAGCGCGCCCTCCGAGCTGCCCGGGCTGTTCTCGTATCTGCTGCGCGTCCCCAAGCCGGTGATCGCCGCCGTGAACGGCGTCGCGGCGGGCGGCGGCTTCGTGCTCGCCGCGATGTGCGACGTGCGCTTCGCCTCGACCGCGGCCAGCTTCACCTCGATCTTCACCAAGCGCGGGCTGGTCGCCGAGCACGGCACGACCTGGACGATTCCGCGGCTCGTCGGCGCGGGCCGCGCGCTCGACCTGCTCTGGACCTCGCGGCGGATCGACGCGCCGGAGGCCGCGCGCATCGGTCTGGTCGAGTATCTCGTCGAGCCGAGTGACTTGCTCGGCGCCGCGACGCGCTACGTCGCGGAGCTCGCCGCGACGGTGTCACCGGCCGCGCTCGCCGACACCAAGCGAATGGTCTACGCGCAGCTTGGGCAGGGCTACGCCGAGGCGCTCGCCGACGCCGACGAGACCGCGTGGCGCGCCATCGAGCGGCCCGATGCTTCCGAGGGCTCGCGCGCGCTCCTCGAAAAGCGCGCGCCGCGATTCACGCGCCTGGGCTCGCCGAAGGCGTAGCGCCCGGCTCGCTCACTTCGGCAGCGGAGGCGCCGTCCCCGCGAACACGGTGAGAAACACGTAGCCGCCGTACGCGGTCTCGCTGCCCGCGATCCAGCCGTTGACGGTGACCACGATCTCGCTGTTCGTGGCACTCACGACCAGGGCGTTCGCGACCGCGAACTCGCCGCCGTCGCCGGCCTCCGCCGTGGCTTGCACCACGACCTGATCGCTGGCCAGGTTCTTCGGGAACTTGCCGCTGAAGAACACGATCACGCCGGTCGTGTTCGGCCCGGTCGTCACGGTCTTCGTGCCCCTGCCGCCGAAGGCCGCCACGGTCCCGTCCGCGAGGCTGACGCGCGCGAACCCGACCGCCACGCCGCCCGACCCGGGACTCCCCGCCTGTGCAGGCACGGCGACGGCGGCGAAACAGGACACGACGGCAAGGCACAGCAAGCGCAACGAGTGACTCCGCATCTTCCCTCCAGCGACGGCTCGATCGAGCGGTCGTCTCGAGTCGGTCGCAGAGTGCAGTGACTCGCGCAACTCGCGCGTCGCGTGCGGGCGCGGCTGGTCCCTGCGGCGCGCCCGTTCCCGCCAGCAGGTGCCCGTCGCGACGCCGCCGCGCCCGGGGCGCGCTCAGTCGGCGAGCCCGCTGGTTCCCAGCAGCGTTCGGCGCAGATCGACGTCGGGCAGCGACGCCGCGAGGCTCTCGACTTGCGCGCGCGCGCGGCTGCGCAGCTCGCTCGCCCGCGCCGTCTCCCCGCGCCGCGCGGCGAGCTCGGACAGCGCCGCGAGACCGCGCCAGACGCCGCGCGGGTAGGCGATCCCCTGCGCGACGGCGACGGCCGCGAGCAGGGTCTCTTCCGCCTCGTCGCGGCGGTCCATCGCGAGCAGCGCGCGCCCGCGCAGATCGAGCGCGCGCGCCTCGACCTTCGGCGCGCGATGGCGGCGGGCGCCGTCGCTCTGGCGCTGGGCCAGCGACAGGGCGAGCTCCGGCTCGTTCGCCGCCAGCGCGACTCGCCCGCGGCCGTCGGCGATGTGCAGCGGATAGCGCCAGCGCATCCACGGGTCGCGCTGGCGCTCGGCCTCTTCGTGGAGCCGCGTGAACTCGTCGCTCGCGCGTCCCAGCTCGCCCAGCGCGAGCCGATTCAGCGCCACGTTGATCTCACCGTTCACGATGATCTCGGGGTCGCCGAGCGCTCGCGCGATCGACACGGCGCGCTCGTTGTACTCGCGGGCGCGTGCGTCGGCGCCCACCTCCGCGTAGCACCAGCCGAGTGTGTTCAAGAGCCGCGTGCGCCAGGCGCGGTCGCCGAGTCTCTCGCAGATCGAAATGGCGTCCGAGAGCGAGTGAATCGCGGTGCCGTAGTCGCCGAGACAGCACGCGGCCTTGCCCATGAACCATTCCGACCAAGTCACGATGTGCGCCATGTGCAGGCGCCGGCCGAGCGCGCTCGCCTCGCTGCCGTAGTTGATCGCGGCGCGGTACTCGCCGGTCCACTCCGCGACCTCCGCGAGCAGGAGCTTCGCGGTCGCCAGCACCTGCTCGCTGCCCCCCCGCTCCACCAGCTCGTGCGCCGCGCGCGCCTTCTCCGCAAACGCCTCGACCTTCCCGACCACCCCGTCTTGGAAGCCCGCCACGGCCAGGCTCGCGGCTTCGGCGTCGCGGGATCCGATGCGGCGCGCGATTGCGAACGCGTCGGAGACGCTGCGCTCGCCGCGCTCGTAGTCGTGGCCCCAGGTGTAGCTGTGACCTGCGTCGGTGCGGTGCAGCGAAGCCAGCTCCGGGTCGCGCGCTCGCTCTGCCGCGCCGGCGTACGCATCGCCCGAAGCCCGGTATTCCGACAGATAGAATTGCGCCAGGCCGAGGCGAGCGAGCAGGACCCGCCGCCGCTCGTCGTCGACGCGCTCGCCGAGCCGCTCGGCGATCTCGAGCGCGGCGCGGCAGTGCGCGACGACCGAGTGAGTCGCGTAGCCGAGCGCGGCCTTCTCCGCGGCGAGCTCGTGGTAGGACAGCGCGCGTTCCCAGTCCTCGCCGCGCCCGAAGTGATGCGCGAGAGTCTCGTAGTGCTCGACGAGGCGCTCCGCGTAGAGCTCCTCGATCGCGAGCCCGATCGTCCGGTGCAGCTGTCTGCGCCGCTGCAGCAGGATGCTCTCGTAGGCGACGTCGTGCGTGAGCGCGTGCTTGAACATGTACGCGAGCTCGGGCTGAACGGCCTTCTCGTAGATCAGCTCGAGCGAGCGCAGCTCCTCGAGCTGACCGCGCAGCGCCGCCCCGGTCTCGACGATGCGCTCGAGCAGCCGCATCGCGAACTCGCGGCCGATCACCGAGGCGAGCTGGATCGCGCGCTTGGGCTCGTCGGCCAGCCGATCGATGCGCGCCGCGAGCACGTCCTGGATCGTGTCCGGCACGGCGATCGACTCGAGGCTGCGCTCGAGAGTCACGCCGCAGGCATCGCGCCGCAGCGCGCCTTCCTCGACGAGTGACTTCGTGAGCTCTTCGACGAAGAAGGGATTCCCCTCGGCCTTGCGCTCGATCACGGCGCGCAGATCGAGCGGCAGCTCGAGCGAGCCGAGCAGCGACTGCGCCATCGCGATCATCTCGCGCGGCGCGAGCGGGCGGACCGCGATGCGCACGTGGTAGCTGCGGTCGCCGAACGGGTGGCGGTAGCCGGGGCGATGCGAGCAGATCAAGAGCGCTCGCGTGGCAGGCACGGCGTCGCCGAGAAAGGCGAGATACTCCTCGGACGCGGGGTCGATCCAGTGGAGGTCCTCGACCACGACCACGAGCGGCTGCCGCTGCGCGGCCTGCAGGGTGATCGCCTTCAGCGCCGCGAAGGTCTGCGCGCGGCGACTGCCGGCGTCCAGTCGGGTCACCTCGTCGTCGCCGGGCGGGAGCGAGAGCAGCTGGCGCACGAACGGAAGCGTCCAGGCGAGCTCGCCCCCGAGCGCCGTCACCCCGGCGTCGATCTTCGCCAGCGCCGACGCCTCGTCGTCGCGGTCGCCGATCGCGAGGAATCGCCGCAGCGCGTCCGCCAGCGGGAGATATGCGCTGTTGCGCCCGAACGACGCGCAGCGGCCTTCGACCCAGAGGTGCGGCGCGTCGCCGAGCGAGCGGCGGAACTCGAGCAAGAGGCGCGACTTTCCGATGCCGGCGTCGCCGACCAGGAACACGACCTGGCCGCTGCCGCCGGCGGCGCTGGCGTAGGCGTCGGCGAGCTGGCGCAGCTCGCCCTCGCGGCCGGCGAACGGAGTGAGTCCCCGATCCGAGAGCACGTCGATCCGGCGCCGCTCGGCGCGATCCGCGAGCACCTCGAAGGCGCGCACCGGCGCGCTGCGGCCCTTCACCGCGACCGTGCCGAACTCGCGCGTATCGAAGAAGCCCGACACCAGACGGTGTACCGTCTCCGAGATCAGGATCCCGTCCGCCGGTGCGAGCGTCTGCAGGCGGGACGCGAGATTGGTCGTGTCTCCGACCGCGGTGTAGTCCATGCGCAGGTCGTTGCCGATCTTGCCCACGACGACGAGCCCGCTGTGGATGCCGACGCGCATGCGGAACTCGAGCCCGCTCTCCGCGTGGATCTCGCGCCGCAGGCGCTCGATCTCCTGCTGCATGCCGAGCGCGGCCATCACCGCGCGGCGCGGCGCGTCTTCGAGCGCGAGCGGCGCGCCGAACAGCGCCATGATCCCGTCACCGAGAAACTGATTGACCGTGCCCTCGAAGCGGTGGACCTGGGCCAGCAAGAGCTCGAGGATGCGGTCCATCGCCGCGTGCATCTGCTCGGGGTCCGCGCGCTCGGAGAGCGAGGTGAAGCCGGCGACGTCGGTGAACAGAACCGCGACGTTCTTGCGCTCACCCTCGAGCGCGCCGCGCTGCGTGAGGATGCGCTGCACCAGGTGGGGCGGCGTGTAGCTCTGCGGCTCCGGTGCCCGCTCCTCCGCGCGCTCGCCGCACGCGTCGCAGAAGCGAGCCCCGGCGCGCAGCTCGGCGCCGCAGCGCGAGCAGCTGCGCGCGAGCGCCGCGCCGCACGCCTCGCAGAAGCGCGCCTGCGCGCGACTCTGGTTCCCACAGCTCGCGCAAGTCACCCGTCCAGCATAACAACCGCCCAGCACCGGCTACACACGGACGCGTACAATGCGGTTAATCAAACGGAGGGAGCCGCATGCAGGTCGCACCGGTCACGGGCCTGGGAGACGAAATCAACGAGATCCGCCTGCGCACGGCGGAGATCGTCACCAAGGAGATCATCCCGAACGAGAACGCGCTGCGCGCCGGCCGCGCCGAGTCGCGCCGCGATCTGTTCCGCTCGCTGCAGGCGACGGTGAAGCAAGCCGGCCTCTGGGCGCCTCACCTGCCGGAGGAGTACGGCGGGATGGGCATCGGCTTCCTCAAGCACGCCTACATGAACGAGATCATGGCCTGGAGCCCGTTCTCGTCCTCGGTCTTCGGCTGCCAGGCGCCGAACTCCGGGAATCAGACGATCCTGGTGAAGTACGGCACCCCGGAGCAGAAGAAGAAGTGGCTCGAGCCGCTGGTGCGCGGCGAGATCGAGTCGTGCTTCTCGATGACCGAGCCCAACGCGCCGGGCTCCGATCCGTACGCGATCCAGACGCGCGCCGTGCGCGACGGCAACGACTGGGTGATCAACGGTCACAAGTGGTTCACCTCGAACGGGCGGCGCGCCGCGTTCGCGATCGTGATGTGCCGGACCGAGGGCGACGACGACGGCAGCGGCGTGCGCGACCGGATGACTCAGATCATCGTGCCGACCGACACGCCGGGCTTCAACATCGTGCGCAGCGTCCCGGTCTGGGGGCACGAGCAGGGCGACCACTGCGAGATCAAGTACGAGAACGTGCGCGTTCCGCTCGCGAACGCGCTCGGCCGCCGCGGCAGCGGTCACCAGGCTGCGCAGGACCGACTCGGCGCCGGCCGCGTCTTCCACTGCATGAACGCGGTCGGCCAGATGTGGCGCGCGTTCGATCTGATGGTGCGGCGCTCGGTCGACCGCGAGGTGCACGGCGGCGCGCTCGAGACCAAGCAGTTCGTGCAGGGCTTCATCGCCGATTCGTACATGGACATCCAGAGCGCGCGACTCATGACCCTGCACTGCGCGCACGTGATGGACGCGGGCGGCGACGTGCGCACGATGATCTCGGCGATCAAGATCTTCGTGCCCGCGGCGCTTACGCGCGTGGCCGACCGCGCGATCCAGGTCTGGGGCGCGGCCGGTGTCTCGTCGGATCTGCCGCTCGAGGCGATGTACCGCGGCGCGCGCACCCTGCGGATCGCCGACGGCCCCGACGAGGTGCACCGGATCCTGATCGCGAAGAACGTGCTCAAGCGGTACCACGGCGGCGAGTCGTGGGACTTCGGAATGTGAGGAAGGAGACACCTCCGTGGCAGTGAAGACCTTTCCGATCGAGGCGAGTCACATTCTGATGTTCGCGCGCGCGGTGAACGACCCGAACCCGGTCTACGCCGACGCCGAGTACGCGCGACGCAGCGAGGTCGGCGGAATCATCGCGCCGCCGACGTTCACGCAGTCGAGCGCGCAGTTCGACCCCGACTACTTCCTGCGCCCGAAGATCGGCCAGCCGTGGTTCGGCTCGGGCAAGGAGCCGAGCGGCGCGCTGCGGCGCGCGCCGCCGGGCGGCGGAAGCGGGTCGGGTGAGTCACGCCCCTCCGGCGCCGCGGCGGGCGGCCTGCACGCCGAGCAGCACTTCGAGTACCACGCGCCGCTGCGCGCCGGCGACGTGCTCACCGCCGAGAGCAAGCCGGGCAAGACCTGGGAGAAGGAAGGCAAGCGCGGGGGCAAGCTGCACTTCAGTGAGTCGGTCACCGAGTACCGGAATCAGCACGGCCAGCTCGTCGTGACGGCGCGCGGCGTCGGCGTGCGCACCGAGCGCGTGATCGAGCAGAAGTGAGCGTGGGCGGGGCGCCCACGCGAGGGAGGTGACATGGCGCTGCAGGCAGGCAAGCTCAGGGTCGGAGACACGCGCGAAGAGGTGGTGATCGAGCACCTCACGCGCACGCAGCTCGTGATGTACGCCGGCGCGTCCGGCGACTACAACCCGGTGCACACCGACGAGGTCTTCGCGACCAAGGTCGCCGGCTATCCGACGGTGTTCGCGCACGGCATGCTCTCGATGGGCGCGACGGCGCGCATGCTGACGAACTGGGTTGGCGACGGGCGACTCACCAAATACGGTGTGCGCTTCGTGTCGCAAGTCTGGCCGGGAGACACCTTGACGGCGCGCGCCAGCGTGGAAGCGCTGCGCAGCGAGCGCGGCGAGCACTTCGCCGACCTGAAAGTCGTCACGACGAATCAGAACGGCCAGGAAGTGGTGTCCGGCTACGCCAGCGCGCGGCTCGACCCCTAGGCCGCGATGCGCTTCGGAAAGTTCACCGGCTTCGAGCTCACCCGCCACGACCCAGGGGTCGCGCTGATCCAGTTCGACGAGCCCGCGCGCCTGAACGGAATGACCCAGGCGCTGAAGCGCGACCTGGTGGAGACGCTGCTGCAGGCGCAGATGGACGACTCCGTGCGCGTGGTCGTGTTCACCGGCTCGGGGCGCGCGTTCTCGGCCGGCGACGACATCTCCGGCCACGCGCGCGAGAGCTCCGGCCGCGAGCGACTCACCGGGCCGATTCCACCCGGCCACGACACCGAGATCGGAACCTACGAGGGGCTGCGCGGGCTGTCACAGCCGCTGAACCTGGCCGTGCGCGGTCTCGACAAGTTGTCGATCGCCGCGCTGAATGGGGTCGCGATCCAGACCGGCTTCTCGCTCGCCCTGGCCTGTGACTTCCGCATCGCCGCCGAGAGCGCGCGGCTCGGCAGCGCCACTCTGCGCTTCGGCCTGTTGCCCGACGAGGGCGGCCAGTATCTCCTGGTGCAGCATCTCGGCGTCGCGCGCGCTCTCGAGTTCCTGATGAAGAAGCGCATCGTCTCGGCGGCCGAGGCGCTGGAGCTCGGGCTGGTCCACGAAGTGGTGCCCGACTCACAGCTGCTCGCGCGCGCGCTCGAGTTCGCGCGCGAGCTCGCCGACGGCCCGCAGGTCGCGATGCGCCTGTTGAAGCGCTCGCTGTACAACGCCGCGCAGATGACCTTCGAGCTGGCGTGCGACGAGATCGCCGCGAAGACGGCGATCTCCGACCACCACCCCGACGCGCGCGAAGGCGTGCGGGCGTTCCAGGAGAAGCGCGCGCCGCGCTTCAACCGCTGGCTCGAGAAGTGAGCGCCGTCTCCGTGACGGTGCCGGTCTGCGCACCGCTGCAGGGCACCGTGGTCTCGCTGGAGGTCGGCGACGGCGCCGAGGTCCACGCGGGTCAGGCGCTCGTGGTGCTCGAGGCGATGAAGCTCGAGCATCTGGTCGAGGCGCCGCACGCGGGGATCGTGCGGCGGATCTCGGTCGCGGTCGGCGACCTGGTCCAAGAGGGCGACGCGCTGCTGCGGGTCGAGCGAGCGGACGTGGCCGGCCCGCGCGCGGCCGACGTCGCCGAGCTGGATCTCGACCGGGTCCGGCCCGACCTGGCCGAGGTCGCGGAGCGCCATGCGCTCGGCCTCGACGCGCGCCGGCCCGAGGCCGTGGCGCGCCGCCGCAAGACCGGCCAGCGCACGGCGCGCGAGAACGTCGACGAGCTCGTCGATCCCGGCAGCTTCGTCGAATACGGACCGCTCGTGATCGCGGCGCAGCGCCGGCGCCGCGCGCTCGACGACCTGATCGCCCGCACGCCCGCGGACGGCCTCGTCGCGGGGGTCGGCCGCGTGAACGGCGACCTGTTCCCCGGCGGGCGCACCGAGACGGTCGTGATGTCCTACGACTACACCGTGCTCGCGGGCACGCAGGGCCAGCAGAACCACCGCAAGAAGGACCGCATGTTCGAGCTCGCGCGCGAGCAGCGCCTGCCGATCGTGTTCCTGACGGAAGGCGGCGGCGGGCGGCCGGGAGACACTGACTCGTCGGGTGTCTCGGGGCTCGACTGTCTCGCGTTCGCGCTGTTCGCGGAGCTGTCGGGGCTGGTGCCGCTGGTCGGCATCACGTCGGGCTACTGCTTCGCGGGAAACGCGGTCCTGCTCGGCTGCTGCGACGTGATCATCGCGACCGCCGGCTCGAACATCGGCATCGGCGGTCCCGCCATGATCGAGGGCGGCGGGCTCGGCCTGGTGCGCCCCGACGAGATCGGCCCGCTGGAGGTCCAGACACAGAACGGCGTCGTCGACGTCGCGGTCGCCGACGAGGCCGAGGCCGTGCGCGTCGCGAAGCAGTATCTGTCGTACTTCCAAGGCGCGCTCTCGCGCTGGGAGAGCCCGGATCAGCGCCTGCTGCGCAGCGCGGTCCCGGAGAACCGCCTGCGCGCCTACGACGTGCGCAAGGTGATCGAGACACTCGCCGACGTCGGCTCGCTGCTCGAGCTGCGCCGCTCGTTCGGCCACGGCGCGATCGCCAGCTTGATCCGCGTCGAGGGCCGACCGCTCGGCGTGATCGCGAACAACCCGAATCACCTGGCCGGCGCGATCGACCGGGACGGCGCGGACAAGGCGACGCGCTTCATGCAGCTCTGCGACGCGTTCGACCTGCCGATCCTGTTTCTCTGTGACTGCCCCGGAATCATGGTCGGCCCCGAGATCGAGAAGACCGCGCTGGTGCGGCACGCCGCGCGCATGTTCGTGACGGCCGCCAGCTTGACCGTGCCGTTCTTCACGGTCG
Source organism: Myxococcota bacterium (assembly GCA_044450765.1). Classification (GTDB taxonomy): domain Bacteria; phylum Myxococcota_A; class UBA9160; order SZUA-336; family SZUA-336; genus VGRW01. The sequence goes on from JBIOJK010000014.1 coordinate 38,262, forward strand.
TGCTGCGCAAGGGCTACGGTCTGGGCGCGCAGGCGATGGCCGGCGGCAGCTTCAAGTCACCGCTCTTCACCGTCTCGTGGCCGACCGGGGAGTTCGGCGGCATGGGCCTCGAGGGGGCCGTGAAGCTCGGCTACAGCAAGGAGCTCGCAGCGGTCGAGGACCCCGCCAAGCGCGAGACCATGTTCGGTGAGATGGTCGACCGCATGTACCAGATCGGGAAGGCCGTGAACGTCGCCTCTCACTTCGAGATCGACGACGTGATCGACCCCGCGGAGTCGCGCGTCTGGATCGCGAACGCGCTGCGCTCCGCGCCCCCTGCCCCGCCGCGCGCCGGCAAGAAGCGGCCGTGCGTCGACACCTGGTGAGTCACTTCGCCGGCGGTCGAGGCGCGGCTTCGGGACCTCCGGGAGACGCCAGGCTCGCGCGCACCAGCGCCAATGTCGAGAAATACTCCTCGGGGATCGCGACCTGGTAGTCGACCTCCGCGACTCGCAGCGAGACCCTGCGGCTCTCGATCTGGTTCTCGAACTCCATGCGCATCGGCGTGGCGATTCCGCCGACCTCGCGGATCTCCACCGTGCGCGCGATCAGGCGCTTCTTCCCGAGTCGCATCTGCTCCGTGCGCACGGGGACGTAGGTTTCGGCGTCGAGCCAGGTGACTCGCTCCTCGAAGCGAGGATTCTCGCGCAGCGCGCGCTCGCTGAGGCGGTAGGTGGCCCTGCCGTCGATCGTCTCTCGCTTCATGCCGACGATCTCGGTCGGCTCCGACTGGGCGACGCCGAAGCCGAGGAACTCGAGGTCGATGCCGTAGACGTCGTCGTTCGCGATCGCCTCGGGCAGCCGCCTGACTCGGCGCAGCTGCGGCTGGTACAGGAAGTAGTCGTTCGGCCGGCCCTGCTGCTCGAGGAAGAGCACGCCCACGTTCCGCACGCTCTCCGGCTGCGTGAAGCGCACCATGACTCGCTCCGCGCCGAGCGCCTCGTCGGTCCGCCACACGAGCAGCTCCCGCTCCTCGTGAATCCCGCCCATGTCCATCGACAGCCGGACACGCGCCGAGAAGTGCATGCCGGTGAGTCGGGAGTGCCAGCGGCCCTTGACCATCTCCGCGGTCAGCGGCAGCGCGTCACCCGCCGACGCGGCTCGAGCCCCGAGCGCCACCAGGCAGGCGATCGCACCGACCCCGAGCCATCGCGTCATGCGGCCTCCCTTCGAGTGCGCCGAGTCCGAGTGCGTCGAGAGGCCGCGACGAGCGCGAGACACACGACGACCGTGACCGCGTGTAGCAAGATCGGGACCCGGTGCCAGGGCGAGGCGGGCTCGCTGTCCGGAACTTCGACCGCGACGGAGACGCAGATCGCGAGCGCCGAGATCAGCGCGTAGCCGAGGCCGATCTCGGAGAGACCGCGCGGGCTTGCGCCCTGCCCCACGTGCTCGGCAGGCAGCGGAGTCAGAAGGCCCGCGAGCCCGATGAGCCACATCGGCAGGCTCGCGGCAAAGAGCGCGGGCGGGGAAAGGCCAACCTGGCTCGCCATGACTGACCAGTCTCCGAAGCGGCCGTGCGGCGCCCAGAACGTGTTGTTCAGCAGGTCGAGACAGGCGCCCAGGAGCCACAGCCGCTGGAGCACCGCCCAGCGCTCGTCGCGGACCCGCCTGCGAGCGAGGAGAAGTGCGCAGACCAGCGCCGCGGCGACGAGCTGGGGCGCAATGATCGCGAGCACCGGCGCCTCGGCGTCGTCGTTCCCGCTGAACGTGACGCCGTGGAGCGCGCCGAAGCTCATCATGACCGGGAACGGCGCAAGCACGCGGCAGCCGATGCCGGACACCGCGAACACGACACAGTGAGAGCCCTCGTGAACCGTCGTCTGGAAGAACAAGAGCGGCATCAGACCGAGCAGCAGCCAGCCCGAGCTCGCCGCCGACGGAAGCCACGAGCGCCGCAGCCGCGACAGGTAGCCATCGCGACGCGAGCGAGAGACAGACCCGGCCGACGTCCCCTCCATCGCCGCGCGTGAGTCTACCAGACGCTCCGCGCTGGGCCTCCTCCGGCGGAGCGCCGGAGGAGGCCGTTCAGCGCACGCCGGCGAGTCACGCCTAGAGCGAGACGCAGCAGCAGACCAGCACCGCCGACATCAGCATCGAGGACGCGACGACCGACATCGCCATCGTGAGCAGAGCGACCATTCCCTTCACCTCCTTCCGTGGAAATTTCGCGGCAGACTCCGGCGCCGATTCGCGCGCCTACTTGCAGTTGCCGCAGGTCCAAGCCAGGAACCAACCGATGCCGACGATCGACAGCGCGTTGATCAGCAGTGTCACCAACACGTTCTCACCTCCCTTCCCCGGCGAAGTGCCGCCAGTCACTCGTCGCGCGCCCGGAGAGCACCAGGCCGAGGGCGCCGGCGACGGCGCAGCACGCGGCGAGGACCTGTGAGGTCGTCAGGAAGCCCAGCGTGCGCGGATTCGTGCGGATGAACTCGAGCGCGAAGCGCCCGACTCCTTGCAGAACGAGATACTCTGCGACGAGGCACCGCGAGCGCACCAGCCGCCGGCGCAGGAACAGCGCGCAGGCGCAGAGCCAGAGCGCCTCGTAGAGCTGCGCGGGGTGGACGACGTCGGTCGTCGGCGGCGCGCCGCGCGGGAACGACATGCCCCAGGGCAGCGAGGTGGGAACGCCGTAGTCGTCCCCGAGCAGGAAGCAGCCGATCCGGCCGATCGCCTGACCGAGCGCCAGCGAGGGCGCGATCGCGGTGGCGAGCGCGCGCAGCGGCTTGCGGTCCCAGCAGATCTTCCCGGCAACGGCCGCGGCTCCGAGACACAGCCCGCCGTAGAAGGTGGCGCCGTTGCGACTCGCGAGCACCGACGCGAACGGCGGACTATCCGGAGTGAAGAGCGTCTCGGTCGCGGCCCAGAGCTTCGCGCCCGCCGATCCGCCGAGGACCAGGTACGGGTACAGCTTCCACATGTACGAGGCCTCGACTCCGAAGCGCGGGAACGCGCGCGCGGCCCACCAGGATCCGATCAGAGAGCCGGCGAGGATGCCGATGCCGAGCCACGAGACCTCGAGGCCGAGCACGCGGTAGGGCTCGGCTCCGATCACGGTCGCCTCGCGACTGACTCATCCGCCGACTGACTCGTGACTGACCGCCGCGCCATCGAAACGATGGCGAAGCAAGCGCCATGCCGCGGCGCACGGCGCGCTGGGGCCGCGCGCGGCGCCGGGTCGCGAGATGTGAACGGCGCGCGCTAGCGGCGCGAACCGGCGCTCACGCCGCGGATCGCTGGCGCTTCTTGGCGGCGTGCGCCTGCTGGATGCGGACCAGCTCTTCCCAGCCGAGATACGACGAGAAACCGCTCTCGTCGAAGAACAGCACGGGGCCGTCGCAGATGAACAGGTAGTCCGTGTCCTCGAGCGCGGTCGTCGCGCCGTGGATCATGCCGTTCTGTTCGTAGGTGTAGTCGCCGGTCGCGAGCACGCCGTCGCGGATCTGCAGCTTGCCCTTCAGGATGAACGTGTGCGCCGCGGAAAGATGCTTGTGCTGCGGGGCGGTGTAGCCCTTGAGCCAGCGGAACAGCACCGCCCAGCGCCCGGTCTCGGCGCCGGTCCAGAGGATCTTGATGAAGGCGCGCTCCGGGTCGCCTTCCATCGGGATCCACTCCATGTCGTTGCCGCGCATGATCGCGTCCATCATCGTCGGATTGAGCGGCGCGATCTCCTGTGGAAGTGCCATGACGTTCTCCCTTCGCCGTGAAACTGTACTACGCGCGCAGCGCGACACCGACGGCGCCGCCCGCGAGCACGAGCCAGGCCGAGTTCCACTGCGGCCGCGCAAACAGAGCCACTGCCGCGCCCGCGGCGAGTGCGAGCGTCGGCAGGTCGACCAGCGCCGCGCGCGCGAGCTGCGCGGCGACGTCGGCCATCAGCGCGAGCGACGCGGCGTTCACGCCGTCGAGCAGTGCGGCGGCGAGCGGCGACGCGCGCAAGCGCGGCAGGAACGGCGCGCTGGCCGCGACGAAGACGAACGCCGGCAGGAAGATGCCGGCGGTCGCGACCAGCGCCCCGGACGTGCCCGCGAGCAGGTAGCCGACGAACGTCGCGGTGGTGAACACGGGCCCGGGAGTCACTTGGCCGACCGCGATCGCGTCGAGCAGCTGTCCCTCCGTGAGCCAGCCGCGCTCCACGACGAGCCCGCTGCGCAGAAACGCGAGCAGCACGTAGCCGCTGCCAAACAGCACGGAGCCCACCTTCGCGAAGAAAAAGAACAACGGCCAGAGCCCGAACGCCGGCGAGACACTCGCCGCGCCCGCGCCCAGCGCGCCGGCGAGCGGAGCCAGGCCGCGCGCCGAGCGCCTGCCGCGGGCGAGCTCCGCGCTGCCGGCGAACAGCGCGCTCGCGCCGAGCACCGCGAGCTCGTCCGCGCCGAGCGCGTTCGCCAGCGCTGCGGCGAGTGACAGCGCGGCCAGGCGCACGCTGCGAATCGCGGTCCGCCCGAGCCGCCAGAGCGCCTGCAGGACGATCGCGATCACGACCGGCTTCACGCCGTACAGGAGTCCCGCCAGCTCGGGCAGCGCGCCGAAGCGCACGTAGGCCCACGCGCAGCCGGTCACGATCAGCACGGCGGGCGCAATGAAGCTGGCGCCCGCCACGGCCAGACCCGGCCAGCCCGCGCGCGCGTGGCCGATGTGGATCGCGAGCTCCGTCGAGTTCGGGCCCGGGATCAGATTCGCAGCGCCGAGCAAATCGAGAAACTGCTCGCGCGACAGCCAGCCGCGCCGCTGCACGATCTCGGACTCCATCAGCGCGATGTGCGCGGCCGGGCCGCCGAACGCCGTTGCGCCGAGGCGGAGGAACAGGCGCGCGAGCTCGCCGAGCCGCCCGCTCGGCGGCGCGCTGTCGAACGACGCCATGCGACTCACGCTAGCGCGCCCGGCGGGCCCGGGCTGGTACGATGGCGCGGGCAACCCAGGGAGGCGCGCGATGGATCTTCGCGAGGCGATCGAGAGCACGAGCACTTGCCGCTACTACAAGCCGGACCCGGTCCCGCGCGACGTGCTGCGGCGCGCGCTCTCGGCGGCGCGCTTCGCGCCCAGCGGTGGGAATCGCCAGCCAGTGCGCTTCATCGTGGTGACCGATCCGGCGATCCGGAAGCAGCTCGCCGCGCTGTATCTCCCGCGCTGGCAGGCATACATCGGCGGAATGACTCGCGGCGCGGTCCGGGTCGACACACTCCCGGCGATGGTCCGGAACGCGGACTACTTCGCGAACCACCTCGCCGAAGTCCCGGCGCTGGTGGTCGTCGGCGCGCGCTTGGCCGACTGCTACGCCACCGACACCGAGCTCGGCCGCCTCTCGGTCGTCGGCGGCGCGTCGATCTATCCCGCGGTGCAGAACTTCCTGCTGGGCTGCCGGGCCGAAGGCCTCGGCACGGCGCTCACGACCCTGCTGGTCGCCGAGGAGCCGAAGATCCGGCCGCTGCTCGGCCTGCCCGACGAGATCGCGACCGCGGCGTTCATCGCGGTCGGCTATCCCGCGAAGCCGTTCCCGAAGCGGCTCCGGCGCCGCGAGCTGGACGAGACGTGCTTCGCGAATCGCTTCGGGCAAGCGCTGTAAGTCAGCGCCGGATCAGATCTCGATGCCGAGCTCGCGCAGGAGGTGCGCGCGCACGGCGCGCTCGAGGGCCTCGGGCCAGGCGACGCCGAGCTTCTCGGCGACCGGCCGCGCGTGCCGCAGCAGTGCGCGCGCGATCTCGACGTTGGCGGCGATCAGCGCCTCGCGGTTCGCCGCCGGCCACGGCAGCGCTTCGAGCACCGCGTACTGCTCAGGCAGGAGCTTGTCGCGCCAGTGCTTCACGCCGGTCGTCGGCAGCGGCGCGTTCGCCTCGAGGAACACTTCCGAGATGCGCCGGCGCATATGACCGTAGCCCTCTTGCGCGAGCAGCAGCTCGCCGCGCCCGAGCACCGCAGGCAGCAGCGCCAGATAGCGCAGCGGCTCCTCGATCGCGGTCTCGACCTTCGCGCGGTCCGGTCCCGCGGGCGGCGCCGGCGCGGGAACCTGCGCGTCGAGGCCGTCGCGGTCGAACACGACCTGCCGCGTGCGGAAGAAGCTGGCGGGCACGCGGCTCACCTTCTCGATCACCACGTCGAGCCGCTCGCAGGTCGGGGTCAGCGAATAGAAGCTGCCGGGCAGGAACGGGATCGGCCGCGCGAGCACGGTCGGGGTGATCTCCGCGAGCCGCTCGAGCCAGCCCGCCGCGAACGCGTCGAAGTCGGCATCGGCGACGGCGGCGAGCAGGTCGAGGTCGGAGTGCGGGTCGGCGTCGCCGCGCGCGAGCGAGCCCGAGACCCACAGCGCGCGCACGCGCGAGTCACTCGCCAGCACCGCGGCCGCGCGGTCGAAGAGCGCGCGGTAGCCGGGCGGAAGCACGTCCAGCGCGGGCGGCCGCCGCGGCGCCGGGTCGGTCATGCGCGGCCCCTCGCCGTCTGAGTCAGTGCCGCAGCGTGAGCTGCAGGGTCGAGAAGTGCTGGTCGCCCAACTTCACGTTGGGGTCGAGCGCCTCGACGTAGATCGTGGTCGAGGTCTTCTCGCGCAGGTTGTACATGGTGGACTTCGTCGGCACCCAGGCGCCGTCGAAGTCCTGGACCGTGGTCGAGTCGGCGCGCATCTCGCGCATGTCGACGCCCTTCTCGTCGCGGTAGATCGCGCGCAGAACCACGTAGTGCTGCTTGTCGATCCAGGCGCGCATCGTGCGGAACTCGGACTCGACGAACGGCTTCATGGTGACTTCGAGCACGTAGGTCGGAATGCCGTCGATGGCCTCGTCGGGCAGCCGGTTGTAGTCGGCGTCCTCGATGTTCTTCCAGCCGATGTCGTCGAAGGTGTAGTCGGTGCCCATGATGCCGACGCCGCGCAGCTGCACGCGCCGCACCTTGCCCGTCGCCGGGCTCCAGATGAACTGATCGTTCGAGCGGTCCGCGTTCACGATCATCAGGTAGCCCGTCTGCCGCATGTCCTCGGGCTCGACGAACTTCACCAGGGTCTTCGCGATCACGCCGTCGACCGCCTTCTTGTTCTTGTCGCGGTAGTCCTTCCAGCGCACCCAGAAGCGCGTGCGCTGCTCGCTGCCGCCGGGATCGCGCGAGATCACGGTCTGCCACTGCACGCAGGTGCGCATCCGGTTGTCGAGGAACTTGTCGAAGATCGCCTTGCCGGTGAGCGATTTGCCCTGCGGAATCGCGTCTTCCACCTCGCCTTGCGAGGGCAGTTGCACGGAGTCTGCGCCGCCGTGGACCGGCGCGAGCAGAACGGCGAGCGCGAACGAGGCGGCGAGCAAACGCGGGAGCATCCCCCCTGTATGGACGACGACCCGCCTTCCCGTCAACCCTTCCGCCCTGCGAGTCAGTGTGCGGCCCCGGCCGGGCGCGGCGGGGTCTGACACACCGACGCCGACCGCAAATAGGCGATCAAGCGCCAGATGTCGTCGTCGCCCTCGGGCAGCGCGCCCTTCCACGCGGGCATGCGCGTCCCCGGGACCCCGTCGGAGATCACCTTGAAGATCTCCTCGTCGCTGCCGCCGTGCTTCCACTCGCAGTCGAAGAGCGAGGGCGCGTCGCGCTCGACGTCGTGAGTCGA
>JBIOJK010000015.1:0-42671 GCA_044450765.1 Myxococcota bacterium
AAGCCGAAGTACGGGACGCCGCCGCGCTGCGCCGCGATCGCGATCGGCACGACAGGAAAGCCGACCACGCCGAACATCGCGCCGACGCCCTGCTGCTGGAGACTGCGCGCGACGATCTGCGCGCCGCTCTGCTCGCTCATGCCTGCTCCTTCTTCAGTTCGGCGCCGAGCGCTTCGGCACGCCGCAGCGGCGGAATCACTCCAGACTCGCGCAGCCGCTGCAGCTCGGCGTCGTCCACGCCGAGGTCGGCGCGCAGGATCTCGCCGGTGTGCGCGCCGAGCGCGGGCGCGGCGCGCATCTCGACCCGGCTCTGCGAGAGACGCAGAGGGTTGCCCAGGTGCGCGACCTTCCCGTGCGCCTCGTGCTCGAGCTCCACCACGAAGCCGCGCGCGCGCAGGTGCGGATCCGCGAACAGGTCGCGCGAGTCATTCACCGCGCCGCAGGGCACGCCCGCGCCCGCGAGGATGCGCATCGCCTCGTGCTTCGTGTGCGTGCGCGTCCAGCGCGCGATTTCCTCGAAGCAGGCCGCGCCGTTCTGGTGTCGCGCGATCCAGCCGGCGAAGCGCGGATCGGTCGCGAGCTCGGGGCGACCCATCGCCCCGCAAAGCTGCTCCCACATCCGGGGGGTCGCGACGACGAGATAGACGTAGTCGTTCGGACCGCCGGGCGCGCACGGGTACAGGTTCAGCATCGGCCCCTCCCCGTTGCCCGCGCGCGGCGCCACGCCGCCGCCGAACGAGGATCCGTTCGCGAGGCGCGTGCGCATGTAGTAAGTCATGGCTTCCTGCATCGACAGCTCGACCAACTGCCCGAGGCCCGTGCGCAGGCGCTGCACGTACGCCGCCGTGATCGCGAGCGCCGCCTGCGCGCCCGTGCCCGAGTCGCCCATCGTCGGGCCGGGACACATCGGCGGGCCGTCCTTCGCGCCGGTCACCGAGAACGCGCCGGCGGTGGCCTGCGCGACCATGTCGAAGCTCTTGTAGCCCGCGTGCGGGCCGTCGCCGCCGAAGCCCTTGATGCGCGCGTAGATCAACGCGGGGTGACTCGCGCGGAGTGTCTCGTAGTCGAGCCCGAGCTTCTCGATCACGCCGGGCCCGAAGTTCTCGACGAAGACGTCGTAGCGCGGGAGCAGCCGCAGCAGCAGCGCCCGCCCGGCGGGCTTCTCGAGATCGATCGCGACCGAGCGCTTGTTCGTGTTCCAGTACAGGAAGTACGCCGCGGTGCCGGTCGCCCCGAGCAGCGAGCGCCCGGGATCGCCCGCGCCGGGCCTCTCGACCTTCACGACGTCGGCGCCGAGCCAGGCCAGGAGCTGCGTGCAGCTCGGGCCCGCTTCGTACTGCGACAGGTCGAGGACGCGCATTCCCGCGAGCGCTGGTGCGGATTGGCTCATGACTGCAATCGTACCCCGCAGGGCGGTACATTGCGCCGCATGAACCTCAGCCTGTTTGCCTCGACGTTCGCGATGATCTTTCTGGCGGAGCTCGGCGACAAGACGCAGCTCGCGACCCTGTCGCTCTCTGCCTCGGGCGAGTCACGCTGGACCGTGTTTCTGGCCGCGGCCTCTGCGCTGGTCGTGACGAGCGCGATCGGGGTCGTCGCAGGCGAAGCGGTCGCGCGGGTCGTGCCGCCGATCTGGATCCAGCGAGCCGCGGGAGCCGCGTTCATCGCGATGGGCGGGGTGCTGCTGCTCGCGCGGAGGTAGTCGGCCGCTCGCGCAGCGCCTGTGGCTCTCGGTCACGCGTGAGACGCCCGCGCACGCGTTCCGGACGGACACCGCTCGGTGTGCGTCCGCGGCGAAGGCACGCCGTGTGCAATCCGTCATGGCGAAAACCCGAGGAGGGCTTCCCATGGCGGATTTTCTCAACGCGTACTCGATTCAATCGTGGCTCGAGTCGGCCCCGCAGGGCTACTTGATGAACACGGAATACGGCCACGCGCCGGACGAGAAGGAGGCGCCACTCGTTCTCGACAACCCGGTCATGCGTGCCGCGGCGATTCGCACGACCGTCCAGCTCGTGGTCGGCGAGCGCTGCGCGCTGGCCGCATCGTCGGGACTCATCAACTCCGCGCCGGACGAGGCGAGCAAGCGCTTCCTCGCGACGCAGACGATCGACGAGGCCCGACACGTCGAAGTGTTCACTCAGCGCCTGTACGACCTGGGCGTGAAGAAGGCCGAGCTCGAGGACGCGATCAAGGCGCATGCGAACCCACATCTGGTGAAGTTCGCCGAGGTGCTGCTCGACAAGGTCGATCGCAAGGACTTCGTCGCCGGGGTCGTCGGTCAGAACGTGATTCTCGAGGGCATGGCCTTCCACGTCTTCGAGCTCATGCACGCCGGCAATCAGTCGGTGAACCCGAAGTTCGCGCACACGCTCTCGGGCACGATCGCCGACGAGCGGCGGCATGTGGGCTTCGGCGAGAATCGGATCGGCTCGCTGATTCGCGAGAACCCGGGCAAGAAAGGCGAGGTCCAGCGCCTGCAGCGAGACATGAGCTACCACATGCTCGCGACCTTCTCGTCGGCCTTCAGAGACACGAGCGAGCGCGACGAGGTCGAGCGCATCCAGCGCGCGGCCGAGGCGCGCGGCGAGGTCGCGAAGCCAGCGACCTGGCAGGGCGCGGATCTGCGCGCGCTCGAGCCGGCCGAGATGGAAGCGCTCCTCGGCAGCACGGTGCTGAAGGAGTTCAAAGTCCGGCTCGAGCGCATCGGCCTCGAGTACCAGACTCCTCCACGGCAGTGACTTCGGCGAGTCACAGCTCGGAGCCCCACCGCCTGGAGCCGGAGGCGTTCCTCGAAGAGGTGCACTCCTTCGAATTCTGGTTCCAGGCGGTTTCGGGCTACCTGACCGGCCGGCCGTACGGCCACCGCGCGGAAGCGGGCGGTCCGCCGCTCGAGCCGTTCCGGCGCGAGGCGCTGATCACGGTGCTCTCGAACTACTGCGTCGGCGAGACCGCGGCGCTCGAGGGCGCGAGCGGTCTGGTGGCGATCGCGCCGAACCACCAAGCGAAGATCTTCCTGTCGACGCAAGTGGTCGACGAAGGGCGCCACCTGGAGGTGTTGCTCCACCGCATGCGCGAGCTCGGCGTTGCCGCGCCCGAGCTGGAGGTCGAGCGCCGCGCGAGTCATACGCTGACGATGTTCAAGCGGCGGCTGCTCGAGCTGGTGGCGAGCAAGGACTGGGAGGCCGCGATCTTCGCGCAGAACGTGATTCTCGAGGCGATGGAGTTCGTCGTGTTCCAGACCCACGCGCGGACGGCGGACCCGGTCACGCGCGAGGTGCTCGAGGGCATCGTGCGCGACGAGCGCCGCCACATTGGCTTCGGCGAGAACGAGATCGGGCGGCGCCTGAAGCAGTCGCCGCACACCCGCGCGCGACTCACCGAGGTCCGGCGCGAGCTGGATTCGCTGGTGCTCGCGAGCTTCGAAGAGACGCTCGCCGCGGTCGAGGTGCCGCGCAGCGAGCGCCCGGAGCTCGGGCGCAGCTATCTCGCGGCCGTCGCGCGGCTGGGGTTCACGTGATCGCCGACCCGCTTCAGGAGATGACTGACTCGCAGTCCGAGGCCGGGCACGAGGCAGCGCGCCAGCGCTTCGTCCTTGGCGACACCGGCTTCGACGAGGTGCCCGCGAAATACCGCCGCTTCTACCGCAAGTGGCTCGGCGCCGGCGACTCACTCGCGCCGAACGAAGTCATCTGCCCGGTCTGCTCGGTCGTGAACCGATCGACGCGTGAGCTGCGCCCGGGCGACCGCGTCTACTGCATGCCGTGCATGTCGCGGCTCACCGTGGTGCGCGCCGCGAGCGGCCGGCTCGAGGCGCACGTCGCCTACTAGGCGCGGCGCCTACACGCCGCGAAGCCGGTCAGCGCGCCAGCTCGTCGACGCCGACGATCGCGTTCCCCTCCACGCGCCAGCGCGCGAGACGTGCGGGATCGCGCTGCAGCTCGCGAAAGCGCTCGCCGTCGACGCGCCGCCGGAAGACCAGGTCTCGCACGCCGGCCGCGCCGCAGCTCGAGATCTTCATGAGTCCTTTCTCGACGCGCGGCCGCGCGAGCAGGCGCTCGAAGCCCGTGTCCTCGCGCGCCGACCCGCGGCGGCGCATCGCCAGGAAGGCGTACGGGAGGCTCCGCAGGTCGATCCCGAGCCGCCGGCCGAACAGCGCCCATGCGCGCTCGGTGAACACCTCGGGGGGCGGCTCGGCGAAGAAGTGACACCAGTCCCGCTCGCGCCCGCCGGCCAGGACGCCGCAAGCCGCGCGGTGAGTGCAAGGCGCGATCGGATCGAAGCGCTCGATCAGCCGCGCGCGGATCTCGGACAGCGCGCGACTCTCTTCGCGTGCGCCCGGCTCCACCCAGACGAAACACTGCGCGCGGTCGAGCAGCGCGACGAGGTCGTCGAGCGCCGCGCGCTCGAGCTCGTTCAGCACGTGACTCACGAGCACCAGCTCGAAGGCGCCGGACACGCTTGCGGCGGAGCGCTCGACGAGCAGCGGTGAGAGCTCGCGTTCCGCGCGCTGCGCGGCGAAGTCGAGCGCGAGATTGGAGCAGTCGTGCAGCGCGAGCTTCTCGACCTGGCCCGTGCCGAACGCCGCGAGCCAGGTGCGCGAAGCGACGCCGCTGCCGGCGCCCCAGTCGAGCAGCGCGCCGCGCGGCGGAGTGAATCCGCGCGCCGACAGCTCGTCGATCACGGCTCGCCACTTCCACGCGATGCGGCGCGCGAAGGTCACGTCGTAGAGCTCGACGTCGGAGATCGAGCGCCAGTAGCGCCCGCCCGCGCGGTCGCGCGCGAGGAACGCGTCGCGCAGCTGTTCGAGTCTCGCCCAGTCGATGGCGTCTGCGTCGAAGACGTCCATGCCGTCGGCGGCGATTATAGGCTCGCTGCGCGCCGCCGCCGGGCGTAGCATGCCTGGATGAGCGGCGACACCAAACTGTTCATGGACGGGCTCTGCTTCCCCGAAGGCCCGCGCTGGCATGGCGGGAAGTTCTGGTTCTCCGACATGCACGCGAGGCGCGTGCTGCGCGCCGGCATGGAGGGCGCGGCGGAGGTCGTCGTCGAGGTCGCGCAGCGACCTTCGGGGCTGGGCTGGCTGCCCGACGGCCGCCTGCTCGTCGTGTCCATGATCGACCGGCGCGTTCTGCGACTCGATCCCGGCGGACTCACTCAGCACGCCGATCTCTCGCAGATCGCCGACTTCCAGACGAACGACATGGTCGTCGACCGACACGGGCGCGCGTACGTCGGGGAACTTCGGCTTCGACCTGATCGCCGGCGACCCTCAGCGCACGACCTCGCTCGCGCTCGTGGATCCCGACGGCAAGGCGCGCGTCGCGGCGACCGATCTGATGTTCCCGAACGGCGCGGTGATCACGCCGGACGAGCAGACATTGATCGTCGGAGAGACGTTCGCGGCGCGACTCACGGCGTTCGAAATCGCGCGCGACGGATCGCTCTCGAAGCGCCGCGTGTTCGCCCAGCTCGAAGGTGGCGCGGTTCCCGATGGCATCGCGCTCGACGCCGAGGGCGCGATCTGGGTCGCGTCGCCGACCACCGGCGAGTGCCTGCGCGTGCACGAAGGTGGCCGCGTCTCGCGGCGCGTGCGCGGCTCCGCGCTCGCCTACGCCTGCGCGCTCGGCGGCCCGGATCGGCGCACGCTCTTCATCTGCACCGCCGAGACCCACGACCCGATCCAGTGCGTCAGCAAGCGCACCGGCCGGATCGAGGTCACCACCGTCGACGTGCCGGGAGCCGGCTGGCCCTGAGGGAGTGACTCAGCGTTTCGCCGTCGGCCATTCTGCGAACTGCGCCAGCTCGTCCGTGATCGCGTGCCACGGTGCCTTCGACCCGACGAAGATGTGGAAGTCGGGTCGAATGCCGGGATCGTCCTCCAGCGTGCCGAGGCGGATGCGGACGCCGTTCGGCTCGGAGGGAATCACCGTATAGATCGGCGAGCCGCAGCGCGAGCAGAACCAGCGGAACTTGTTCGGCGACGACTCGTAGCTGCGCAGCAGGTCGGTCCCTGCGGCGACGCGGAAGTCCTGCCTGGCGACGCCCGCGTTCGCCGCGAACGCCGAGCCACTCGCGCGGCGGCAGTCCGAGCAGTGGCAGTACACGCCGCGGGTCACCGGCCCCGTGATCTCGTATCGGACTCCACCACAGAGGCATCTCCCGCGCAGCACTTCGCCCTCCTGGCCGCGATCCTACCACTCGCTACGCTCGCTGCCGTGTCGGCCGAGCGAGTGACATGACCCGCGGCACCGCCTCCGCGCTCGCGGCTGCCGTGCTCTTCGGCGCGAGCGCGCCGCTGGCGAAGCTGCTGCTGCCATCGGTCGATCCGCTGATGCTCGCCGCGCTGTTCTATCTCGGCGCGGGAGGCGCTCTGCTCGCGACCCGCGCGCTGCGCAGCCGCGGCGCGGCGGCGCGCGAAGCCCCCGTCTCGCGCGCGGACCTTCCGCTGCTCGCGGGAGTCACTCTGGCCGGCGGCGTCGCCGGGCCCGTGCTGCTGCTCGCCGGTCTTTCGCGAGTCACCGGGATCGCGGGCGCGCTCCTGCTGAACCTGGAGGCGCCGTTCACGATCCTGCTCGCGCTGGTTTTCTTCGGCGAGCACCTGAGCCGCCGCGAGTCGCTGGCCGCCGCGTTCGTGATCGCGGGCGCCGCTCTGCTCGGGCTGCGCTCGGGACCGCTCGGCGCCGACCTGCTCGGGCTTGCCTCGATCGCCGGCGCTTGTCTCTGCTGGGGCCTGGACAACAACTGGACCCAGCGGCTGTCACTGCGCGATCCGGTCGCGGTGGTCTCGATCAAGGCGACGAGCGCCGGCCTCTGCTCGCTGGCGCTCGCGCTCGCCACGAGACAGTCGCTTCCGTCGCCGGCCCTCGCGGGAATGGCGCTCGCGGTCGGCAGCCTGAGCTACGGCGCCAGCATCGTGCTCGCCGTGTACGCGCTGCGCGAGCTCGGCGCGGCGCGCGAGTCGGCGCTCTTCGCGACCGCGCCGTTCGCCGGTGCGCTGCTCGCGATCCCGCTCCTCGGCGAGATTCCGCGCGGCGCGGACTGCGCAGGGGCGGCCGTCATGGCGCTGGGCGTGCTGCTCCTGGCGCGCGCCAGGCACGAGCACGTGCACGCGCACGAGGAGCTCGAGCACGAGCACAGTCACGTTCACGACGAGCACCACCGGCACGCGCACGCCGGCGCGGTCCCGGAGCCTCACTCACACGTGCACCGCCACGAGCCGCTCGTGCACGGGCATCCGCACGTGTCCGATCTGCACCACCGCCACGAGCACGAGTGACTAGCCGCGCCACTCGGAGTTGCGCAGCACCAGGCGCACGAACTCCTCGACCGGGCCGACCGCACGCGCGGCGCGCACCAGCGAGTCACCCCCGTTCTGACTCGCGTGCTCGCGCAGCGCGTCGAGCTTGCGCTCGAGGGTCTTGGCGACGTCGACGCGCGCGCTCGGCTCGGCGGTGTCCATCAGCCAGACCTCGCGCGGGAACCAGGGCGCGAGACCGGGCTCCGCGAGCTGCTCGGGGAAGAAGGTGGCCAGCGGCGCGCGCGGGTAGATCGCGTCGAGCGCGGCCTGGCCCGCGGCGCGGTGGTCGGAGTGAGAGAGCCGGAAGCGGTCGCGCACGGGCGCGAAGACGAGCCGCGGATCGTGCGCGACGACGAGATCGGGTTTCACGCGCCGGATCGCGCGCACGATTCCCGCGCGCAGCGCGTCGTCGTTCACGAGCTCGCCGTCGCTGCGGCCCAGGTTCTCGCGCTCGTGGAACGGGATCCGCGCCGCGGCGCGCGTCTGCTCGGCGTCGCGAACCGAGACGGGATCGCTGATCCCGCGGCCACCGCGCCCGCCGCCGGTGCAGACCACGAGCGCGACGTGCGCGCCCGCGTCCGCGAAGCGCGCCAGGGTGCCGCCCGCGTAGAACTCCGCGTCGTCGGGGTGAGCGCCGACCGCGAGCACACGCACGTTGCCGAGCGCGCTCGGATCGATCTCTTCCAACGCGTGACTCGCGGCGCTAGCGGCGCAGGCCGGTGACTTCCTGCTGCAGCTTGCCGATCGCCGCGCAGATTTCGTCGAGCCGGCCGTGCAGATCGCGCAGCTCACTCGAGCCGGCCCCTGTGCCCGTCCGGCGCGAGCCGCCCGCGCGCTCGCGCAGCACGCCGTAGCACGCGCGCAGCATGCGGCCACTGTCGCGCTCCTCGGCGATGTAGCGGCCGAGCAGCTCGCCGGTCTGCACGTCGATCGACTCGTCGTCGAAGATGCCCTTGAACGGGTCGCGGCTCATCTCGCCGCCGCGGCCGTAGCCGAGCGCCTCGAACTTCTCGAGGTCCGAGCAGTCCGCGTTCGCGATGCCCATGTTCTTCTCGAACGTCGGATCGGGGCGATCCTGCACGGCGTAGCCCAGCTCGCACAGGCGCTTGGTGAACGCGTGCGAGTGCTCGCCCTCGCGGATGGCGACGGTCGCGATGATCTTGCGCACGTCGGCGTCGGGCGTCTTCGCCGCCCAGCACGACAGATACTGGTGCGCGCGCCCTTCGCCGAGCGCGATCGCGTTCAAGAGACCCAAGTAGCTCGGCTTCTTTGCGGTACCTTCCATGACTGGCTCCCTACGTCGGTTCGTTGCTGAACCGGATGTTGTTCCTCTGCATGCCCTCGAGCACGATCGAGACCCCGCCGCTGCGCATCATCCACTCGAGGCGGTGGTCGCGATACTCGCGCTTGAACAGCCCGGACGCGAGCATCTGCTGCAGGATCTCGACGCCCATGCCGGTCTGGATCGCGCCGATGTCCGCGATGCAGCGCTTCACGCTCTGCCGCTCCATTGCGCGCGCGAGCCATGCGGCGAGCTTAGAGCCGGCGGGAGGCGCGTTGCCCTGACCCGCTGCGCCCGCGACGAACGGATACGCGCAGGCGTCGCCCCAGCCGAACGAGTCACCGTTGAACCAGGTGCGCGCGCCGAGCTCGCGCTCGAGCCAGCGGTTCATGCCCGTGATCTGCTCCGCCGCGCGCTTCAGCAGCACCGTCTTCAGCTCGCCGGTCGCGCGGCCCCAGCCCTCGATCTCGAAGACCGCCCAGGTGACTCCCTCGTAGATCGTGTCGAGAGTGTCCTCGAGCATGCGCACGCGCGCGCGGTCCTCGGCCGAGATCGGACGCATCGGCTTCGCCGGGTACTTGTCCTCGAGATACTCGCAGATGACCGTCGAGTCGAAGATCTTGGTCGCGCCGTCGACCAGCATCGGCACTTCGCCGCGCGGACTGGCCTGGGCGAACTCCGGCTCGACGCCGCCCGCGCCGATCGGCGTCTGGGCCTCGAACGGGAGCCCCTTCTCGAGCAGGAAGATCTTGACCTTCTGGGCGTAGGGCGAGAGCGGATGCTCGTAGAGCTTGATCAAGCGGACCCTCCGGTCGGCACATTCTATACGCACGCGCGCCGCGGTGTTCTCAAGCGCCCGGGGAACGGGTAGGGTGGCGCGCGTGGCCGGTGACTGGCCTGACTGGAAGTGGGACGAAACGCTCTTCGCCGGTGCTGCGGAGCACTACGAGCGAGGGCGTCTGCCCTACGCTCTCGGGCTCGCGGATGCGTTCGCCAAGGCCCTGGGGCTCGACGGTCGGGGGAGGCTCCTGGACGTCGGCTGCGGGCCGGGCACCGTGGCGCTTCGCTTCGCCCACCTGTTCGAGGAGGTCGTCGGGGTCGACGCGGACGCCGGCATGATCCGCGAGGCGAAGCGACTGGCGGCGGAGCGCGGCGTGAAGAACGCCCGCTGGGTCGAGCGGCGAGCCGAGGAGCTCCCGGCCGGTCTCCGAAACTTTCGCGCGGTGACCTTCGCTGCGTCGTTCCATTGGCTGGATCGCCCGAGGGTCGCGGCCGCAGTTCGCGACATGCTCGATCCTGGCGGCGCGGCGATCCAGGTCGACGGCCGGCACCACTCCGACCTCACCCGCGGCGACGGACACCCGATGCCGCCCAGAGCTCGGATCGAGGCGCTGCGCCGGACCTACTTGGGTGACGGCCGGCGCGCCGGCCGATCCATCCGCAACTCGTCGCCAGACGACGAGGCGAGTGTCTTCCGCGCGGCCGGCTTCGTCGGACCCGAGATCGTTCGAGTTCCGGACCGGCGAGTCATTGTACGCACGATCGACGAGGTCGTCGCCGAGACGTTTTCGATGTCGTCCACCGCGCCGCACCTGTTCGGCCCCAGAATCGACGCGTTCGAAGCCGACCTGCGTCGGCTGCTGGCGGACGCCTCTCCCGACGGCTCGTTCTCGGTTCGCCTGCCCGACAATCAGCTCAGTATCTGGCGGCCTCTCCATCCGGGCGCATGAGTGACCCCTCGCGTGCGGGGCGCGAGGAGTCAGCGCGGGCGGTTTGCGACCAGCGGAGCGTAGCCGTCGAGGATGGCGAGGATCTTCGCCTCGTCCTGGGTCGGCAGCGGGAGAATGACTCGCCGGACGCCGAGCTTCGCGAGCTTTTCGAGCTCGCCGGGCGCGGTGGGCGCGGCGAAGACGCTGATGTCGAGTTTCTTCGCGTCGCGGCGGCGCTTCGCGCAGGCGGCTTCGAGCTGCTGCTTGCGCGCGGCAAGGTCGCACGAGCCCATGATCGGCATCCAGCCGTCGGCGTACTCGGCGACGCGCTCGATCGCCTGCTCCGAGCTCGCGCCGATCAGGATCGGCGGGTGGGGCTTCTGCACGGGCTTGGGCTCGGACCAGACCGCGTCGAAGTTCACGTGCACGCCATGAAACGAGGCGTCCTTCTTGGTCCAGACTTCCTTCATCGCCAGGATCGACTCACGAGTGACTGCCCAGCGGTCCTTGAAGGCGACGCCGTGGTTCTCGAGCTCCTCCGCGTTCCAGCCCGCGCCGATGCCGAAGATGAAGCGGCCGTTCGAGAGTGAGTCGAGCGAGGCGATGCGCTTGGCGAGCGCCAGCGGGTGGTGCTCGGGCACCAGACAGATGCCCGTGCCGACACGCAGCTGTGTGGTCACCGCCGCTGCCTGCGAGAGCGCCACGAACGGGTCGTAGCTCTCCCAGTAGATGCTCGGCAGGTTCCCGCCCAGCGGATACGGCGTCCTTCGCGAAGCGGGGAT
The DNA here is from genome assembly GCA_044450765.1 of Myxococcota bacterium. Taxonomy (GTDB): domain Bacteria; phylum Myxococcota_A; class UBA9160; order SZUA-336; family SZUA-336; genus VGRW01. Next base: position 11,074 of record JBIOJK010000015.1, read on the forward strand.
GTGCGTGTGCTCGATCATGAACAGCGACTCGAAGCCGCGCGCCTCGGCTTCTTTGGCCAGGCGCACGGGGCTGATCGAGTACGCCGTGGGGAAGATCGACAGTCCGACCTCCATCTAGAGCACTTCCCGGAACGCGCGGATGGACTCCTTCAGTGACTTCGTCGTCGCGAACACCGAGGTCGGCTCGTAGCCGCAGTGCGCCATGCAGTTCGCGCAGCGCGGATCCTTGCCGCGGCCGTACTTCTCCCACTCGACCGTCTCGATCAGCTCCTGGTAGGTCTTCGCGTACCCGTCCGACATCAGGTAGCACGGCTTCTGCCAGCCGAAGACCGAGTAACTGGGGATCGCCCAGGCGGTGCAGTCGTACTCGACCTTGCCCTCGAGGAAATCGAGGAAGAGCGGCGTGTGATTCAGCCGCCAGCGCTCGCGGTTCCCGTCGGCGAAGGCCTGGCTGAACATCTTGCGGGTCTGCTCGACGGGCAGGAAGTGTTCCTGGTCGGGCGCCTTTCCGTACGCGAAGCCCGGCGAGATCATCATCTCGTCGACTTCGAGGTCGTCGTTCAGGAAGTCGAGCACCTGGCGCACCGTCTTCGGATCGTCGTGACTGAAGAAGGTGGTGTTCGTGGTGACTCGATAGCCGCGCGCCTTCGCTTCCTTGATCGCGAGGACGCACTCGTCGAAGACGCCCGGCTCGCACACCGACGCGTCGTGGCGGTCCCGCAGGCCGTCCACGTGCACCACCCACGAGAAATACGAGGACGGCTTGAACTTGTCGAACTTGCGCCGCATGAGCAGGCCGTTCGTGCACAGATACACGAACTTCTTGCGCGCGATCAGCGCCGCGGCGATCTCGTGGATCTCGGGGTGGATCAGCGGCTCGCCGCCGGCGATCGAGACCATCGGCGCGCCGCACTCCGCGATCGCCGCGAGCGCGTCGGACACGGAGAGCCGCTTCTTCAGGATCTCCTTCGGGTACTGGATCTTCCCGCAGCCCGCGCAGGCGAGGTTGCACGCGAACAGCGGCTCGAGCTCGACGATCAGCGGAAACTTCTCGCGGCCGAGCAGCTTCTGCTTCATGAGATACGCGCCGATGCGCAGGGTCTGTGACAGGGGGACGGGCATCAGGAGTGTCCTTCCAGTGAGTGAGTTGTCGCCCAGCGCTCGAGCGCGGGTGCGGCCGCCCGCAGCGCGCGCAGCGCGCGAATTCCGTTGGCGAAGATGCGCGGGCTGAAGAGCGCGTGGCCCGGGCCGTCCGAGACCACGCGCAGGACCGCGAACGGGAGCGAATCGGCGAGCTCGCCGAGCCACGCCGACTCCATGTCCACCGCGAGCGCCCCGGCCGCGGCGAGCGACTCGCGCTCGGCTCGGCGCGCCAGGTGATCGAGTGAGTGGATCGGCCCGAGCGCGACGGGAATGCCGCGCGCCTCGAGCGCGCGCGCCAGGGGCTTCGCGGACTCGAGCGGCCGCGGCTTGCCCGCGCCCCGCAGCTCGGTCGCGACGACCACGTCGCCGGGCGCGAAGCGCGCGTGGAGCGAGCCGCAGACACCGGCCACGGCCACCGCGCCGGGCGCGGGGCGCCGCTGGGTGATGATCTCGGCCGCGGAACGCGCGCAGCGGGCGCCCATGCCGAAATGCGCGACCTCGACCCCGCGCAGCGCGGGCCGCAGCGCGCGCGCCTCGATCCAGAGAGGCGCCAGCACGCAGAGCGACTCCTCGCCGTAGTTCACGCTGCGCCTCGCGCATAGCGGCCGAGCGCCATCAGCGGGAACACGATCCGGTACATGTGGTAGCGGATGTAGAAGTCGCCCGGGAAGCCGGTTCCGGTGTACTCCGGTTCGTCCCAGTCGCCGTCGGCGCGCTGGGTCGACACCAGAAAGTGTACGCCGCGCTCGACGGCGGCCGAGCGCTCGTCGGCGGCGAGCAGTGCGAGCAGCGCCCACGCCGTCTGCGACGCGGTGGAAACGCCCTTGCCGGCCCAGCCCCGGTCGACGTACGAGCGGAGATCCTCGCCCCAGCCGCCGTCCGCGTTCTGGTGCGCCTCGAGCCAGGCCAACGCGCGCCGGATCGCGGGATCGGACGCGGGCGTGCCGCTCGCGACCAGCGCCGGCACGGCGGCGCCGGTGCCGTACACGTAGTTCGCGCCCCAGCGGCCGAACCAGGAGCCGTCGGGCTCCTGCTCGCGCAGCAGCCAGGCGCGCCCACGGCGGGTCGCGTCGAAGCTCGACATGCCTTCGACCGCGAGCATCTCGATCACGTGCGCGGTCACGTCGGCGCTCGGCGGGTCCGTGACTTCCCCGAAGTCACAGAACGGAAGCTGCGAGCAGAGCGGGCTCGTGTTGTCGACGTCGAACGCGGCCCAGCCGTCGTTTCGCGACTGCATGCCGAGCGTCCAGCTCACGGCGCGCTTGATCGCGGCGTCGACGTCCGCGCGGCCGTGGCGCGCGGCGCCGCGCAGCGCCAGCACGACCTCGGCCGTGTCGTCGATGTCCGGATAGTTGTCGTTCGCGAACTCGAAGGCCCAGCCGGCCGGCTCCAGATGCGGGCGCCGAACGGCCCAGTCACCGGACACGCGGATCTCCTCGGCCAGCAGCCAGTCGACCGCGCGGGTGAGCGCCGGGTGCTCCGGCGCGACCCCGGCGTCGTTCAGGCCGACCACGGCGAGCGCCGTGTCCCAGACGGGCGACTGACACGCCTCGAGCCGGCGGCGTCCGTTCGGCTCGAGCGTGAAGCCGTCGAGGCCTTTGAGCGCCTTCTCGATCGCCGGATGAGTCAGTGGGTAGCCGAGCAGGTGCAGCGCCATGATCGAGTACACCCACGGCGGCTGAATCCCGCCCCAGCCGCCGTCGGCCTCCTGGCGGCGCAGGATCCACTCGGCCGCGACCCGCAGCGCGGTCCTGCGCAGCGGGCGCAACGGGTGGCGCTCGTAGAAGTGGAGCGCGCGGTCGAGCCACTGGAAGCGGCCGGCCCAGGTGCGGAGTGACTCGCGCGGCGCCGGCGCGGCACCCGTGCGCAGCTCGTCGATGCCGAACGGCAGCCGCCGGCGCGGGCGGTGCGCCGCGACGACGGTCAGCGGCACGATCGTCTGGCGCGCCCAGCAGCCGAAGTCGTAGATGTTCAGTGGGAACCAGGGCGGCAGGAAGATCACCTCAGGCGGCAGCGCCGGCAGGTCGTCCCACGACCAGAGACCGAAGAGCGCCATCCAGAAGCGCGTGAAGACGCGCGACTTCTCGAGCCCGCCGAGCGAGTGGATCAGCTCGGCCGCGCCGCGCATGTGAGTCGCCTCGGCGGGATCGCCTGCGAGGCGCAGCGCGACGTACGCTTCGATCGTCGTCGACAGCTCCGCCGGCCCGCCCTTGAACGTGCCCCACGACCCGTCGCGGCGCTGCTGCGAGCGAATCCAGACCGCCGCGTGCTTGGTTTCGTCCTCGCCGCGAATGCCGAGAAATTCGCGCAGCAGAAGGTCCTCGGCGTCCATCGTGACGTTCGTCTCGAGCTCGCCCTTCCAGAAGCCGCGCGGGTCCTGCGTCGCGAACAGGTGTTCGCACGCGCGCGCGAGCGCGCGGCGCGCATCGGCGGAGAGACTCGGCTTCAGGGCTGGGTCACTCATGCGGCGATCTCCGGAAGGCCGCGCGTGCGCCCCGCGCCGATCAGCGCCGCGCGCGCCGCGGCGACGCCGCTGCGGACGGCGCCTTCCATGGTCGCGGGCCAGCCGGTGTCGGTCCACGCGCCGGCGAGAAACAGACCCGAGACGCGGGTCTCGGGGCGCGGCCGCAGCGCGCGCGTGCCGGGCGCGCCGCGGAACGTCGCGTTCGGCTCGCAGGTCACGAAGAACTGCTCGAGCACGGCATCCGCCGCCCCGGGCAGCAGTCGCCGGAACGCGGGCTCGAAAATCGCGCGCAGTGACTCGGACGAGACTCCGACCCAGCGCTCCGCCGCGGACAGCGACACCGCGAGATACTGCCCGTGCGCGAGCCCCGCGGCACCGCTGCGGTCGAAAATCCACTCGAGCGGCGTGCCCACGCCGGCGGCGAACGCGTGCGGAAAAATGCGCCGGTCCCAGACGGTGTGCAGGTTGACGATCGGCGAGCTGCCGAGCCCGGCCAGCGCCGCCGTGTCGATGCCAGCCGCGTCGGGCAGCAGCTTCGCCGCGTCCTCGTGCGGCGCCGCGAGCACGACCGCGTCCGCATCGACGCGCCTGCCGGCGACGCAGAGGCCAGTCACTGCGCCGTGGGCGTCGATCTCGATGCGCTGCACGCGCGCGCGCTTGTGCACCTGCGCGCCCAGCTTCTCGAGCGCGCGCTCGGCCGGTTCCGCGTGCACGCGCGCGAGCGGCACGGCGGCGTAGCCGACGTCCGCGGCCTCGGGATCCGACAGCAGCCCCGTCTGAAACACCACCGCGGCGAGCGCGAGCGAGGCTTCCGAGGCGGGCAGATTCACCGTCGGTCGAGTCACGAGATCCCAGAAGCGCTCGATCATGCGCGGCGACTGGCCGTGCGCCGCGAGCCAGGCGCCGAAGGTCGAGCGGTCGAGGCTCGGGTCGTCGAGGCGCAGTGACTTCAGCCGCTGCGCGGCCGGCACCAGGCGCAGGCGCTCGCCGAGCGACAGCGGGCCGAAGCGCGCCAAGCTGGGCGCGAGGTGCAGCGGGGCCGGCAGCGCCACGCGGCGCAGCCAGGACGTGGCGCCGCCGGGGCCGAGCACGGGGATCGCGAGCCGCGGCTGAATGACGGTGCGCTCGCGCGCGCCGACCCGGTCGAGGAACGCGAGATACTGCGTGCAGCAGCGCAGGAAGACGTGCTGGCCGTTGTCGACCCGCAGTCCCTGCAGCTCGGTCGACCAAGTGGCGCCGCCGAGCCGGGCGCGCGCCTCGAAGAGACTGACTTCCGCGCCCGCGTCGCCGCAGGCGAGCGCGGCTGCGAGCCCCGCGAGTCCGCCGCCGACCACCGCGATCCGCGGGGGAGTCACAGCCACGCCCCCACGAGCCGGCGCGCGACGTCGCGCTTGCGCGGCTTCGCCTGGGCCGCGATCACGTCGAACTCTGCGCGCTCGATCGCGTCGAGTGCCGCGCGGCCGCCCGCGATGAAGCCCGCGACGGCCAGCCGCGCACGGCCGCCGAGCGTGCGCACCAGCGCGCTGCCCGAGTCGAGCAGGCGCCGCGCGCGCTCGACCTCGAAGCGCAGCACCGCGCGCAGCGCCGGAGACGCGTGCGGCCGGGCGATCTCCGATTCACTCGCGCCGAAACGCGCGAGATCCTCGGCCGGGAGATACACGCGACCGGCCGCGTAGTCCTCGGCCACGTCCTGGCAGTGCTCGGCGAGCTGCAGCGCCGTGCAGACGCGATCCGAGAGCGCGAAGCGCTCCGGCGACTGCGCCCCGAACACGTGCAGCACGAGCCGGCCGACGGGATTCGCCGAGTACTCGCAGTACTCGGCCAGCGCGCGCCAGGTGGGATAGCGCGAGATGCGCTGGTCGCAGCGATTCGCCTCGATCAGCGCGGCGAACGGCGCGCGCGGCAGCGAGAGCTCGCGCAGGCTCGGCGCGAGCCGCTGCAAGAGCGGGTGCTGCGCCTGGCCCGCGAAGGCGCGGTCCAGGTCGGCCTCGAGCCAGTCGAGCTGGGCGAGGCGGTCGCCTGGCGCCGAGTCACCGAGCTCGTCGGCCAGCCGCGCGAAGCCGTAGATCGCCAGCAAGTGAGTGCGCTGCGCGCGAGAGAGCACGAAGAGCGCGACCGGAAAATTCTCGGTCTGCGCGCGCGCGACGAGCTCCGCCGCGCCCTGCTGGAGGGGCGCGGCGCTCATGCGCGCGCGACTCGCTCGCGCCCGCGCGCCGCGGAGAACAGCGTGCGCTCCGCCAGGACTCGGAGGCTCTCGCGGCGGCCCTTGTCCTGGTCGGGGCCCGGGTCGATCACGCCGAAGAGCAGATTGCCGGCGAGCAGCGAGGAGAGCGTCGTCGTCAGCAGCTCCGCCTCCTGCGCGTCTCCGCACAGCTCGGCGATCGCCTCGCGCAGGTCGTTCGTGAACATGCCGTGCAGCGCGAGCAGCTCGCCGCGGAGTGACTCGCGCATGGTCGGAGACTCGAGCACCCAGCGCACCAGCGCCATGATCGTGTCGCGGTTCTCGGTCACGAACTGCTCGTACAGATCGAAGAGCATCAGGATGCGGTCGCGGGGGCCGAGTGACTCGAGGCTGCGCTCGACCTCCTGCCAGAAGGGGATGAAGAAGCGCTTGCAGGCCTCGCGGAACAGGCCTTCCTTGCTGCCGAAGTGCCAGAAGACGGCGCCGCGGCTGATCTCGGCCTTCGCGGCGATCGCCGAGATGCTGGTGCCCTCGTAGCCGCGCGTGGCGAACAGCTCCATCGACGCGTGGATGATCCGCGCCTGGGTCTCGTCCTTGCGCGCCGCGCGTCCGCTCGGCGCCCCCGTGCTCTCGACTCCCTCAGTCACTTTCCGTCTTCGATCCAGCGCGCGAGATTCGCGCCGAGCACGCGCGGCACGCGGCGCAGAGCGCGCGCATCGCGCGCCCCCGTCAGCAATGCCACCACGCGAAGTCCCTCGATCAAGCGCTCGCCCGCCGTCAGTACGCCCGCTTGCTCGCCCTCGGCGAACGCCTTGAAGAAGGGCAGCGCCAGAGAGACCGCATCCGCGCCGAGCGCGAGCGCCGCGGCGGCATCGACAGCGCCGCGAACGCCGCCCGAGGCGATCACCCGCAAGCCGGCCCGCGCAGCGTACACCACCGCGGCGGCGGTCGGGATGCCCCACTCGCGCAGCTCCCGGCCGAGCGCCTGCTGCCGCGCGGAGCCGCGCAGCGACTCCACCGCGGTCCAGCTCGTGCCGCCCGCGCCGGAGACGTCGACCCACTCGATGCCCGCGTCGCGCAGGCGCGCGAGCGTCGCGGGCGCGAGCCCGCAGCCGGTCTCCTTGGCGATGACGGGGACGGTCAGCCGCTTCGCGAGCTCGGCGAGCGAGGCCAGGCAGCCGCGAAAGTCGCGGTCGCCCTCGTCCTGAACCAGCTCCTGGGCGACGTTCAGGTGGACGCAGAGCGCGTCCGCGCCGATCGCGTGCACGAGCTCGGCGACGGCCGCGGGTCCCGACTCACGCGCCTGCACGGCGCCCAGGTTTGCGAGCAGCAGGATGTCCGGCGCGACGTCGCGCACCCGGTAGCTGCTGGCTTGCTCGGGGTGCAGCAGCATCGCGCGCTGCGAGCCGACGCCCATCGCGACGCCGAGCTTCTGCGCCGCGCCGGCGAGCGCGCGGTTCAGGCGCCCTGCTTCGTCCGTGCCGCCGGTCATTCCCGAGATCACGAGCGGTGCGCGCAGGCGCTTGCCGAACAGCTCCGTCTCGAGACTGACTTCGTCGAGTGACAGATCGGGCAGCGCCTCGTGCAGCAGGCGCACCTCGTCGAGCAGGGTCGCGCCGTGGTGCTCGACGTCCTCGGTCGCGCACAGCGACAGGTGCGAGCTCTTGCGCTCGGAGATGTCGCTCACGCGCGCGCTCCGCGCAGCCAAACGGATGCGGCGATCGCGAGCCGCCGCGGGTTGGAGAGCCGCACCGCGCGCTCGCGCTGCGGGAAGCGCTGCGCCTGAAGCCGGTCGAGCAAGCTGTGATAGATCGCGCCCATCGCGTCGGCGGGGCGCAGCCGCGCGCGGTCCTCGAGCGGGCGCAGCGACGCGGCGCGCTCGTAGAAGATGCGCGCGCGCTCGGCGTAACACGCGAGCAGGAGGCGCAGCTCGTCGGGCGCCGGGTCGACGCAGAGCGCCTCCTCGCAGACGCCGAAGCGCTTCAGGTCCTCGCGCGCGAGATACACGCGTCCGGAGGCCGCGTCTTCGCCGACGTCGCGCAGCACATTGGTGAGCTGCACGGCGACGCCCATCGCCTCGGCGTAGTCGAGCGTGCGCGGGTTCTGATAGCCGAGCACCCGCACGATCAAGAGACCGACCGTCGACGCGACGCGGTAGCAGTACGTGTACAGGTCGTCGAAGGTCTCGATCGGGAGCCGGCGCAGATCGGACTCCACGCCGAGCAGCAGGTCTTCGAAGGTCTTGCGCGGCAGCGCGAAGCGCTGCACCGCGTCGCCGAGCGCGACGCCGACGGGGTGCACCGCCTTGCCGTCGTACGCGGCCGCGAGCTCTTCGCGCCAGCGCTCGAGCAGGAGCGCGCGGTTGCCGCGGATCGCCGGGTCGTCGGCGATGTCGTCCGCCAAGCGGCAGAAGGCGTAGATCGCGTGCAGAGCGCGGCGCTTGGCCTTCGGGAACATCCAGAAGGCAGCCGCGAAGCTCGAGTGACTCGCGCGGGTCACCCCGCGGCAGTGCGCGTAGGCCCGCAGCACCTCGCCCGACGGCGCGTCTTCAGCCGACACGCGCGCGCTCCTCGCCGCCGCGCGCGCGCGTGTGCAGCGCGGGCCGCAGCGCGTGTAGCCAGGCCAGTGTCTCGCGCGCCACCGACTCGGGATCGATCGCGGCCGCGCGGTACTGCGCGGTCACGTCGCCGTGGTCGGTGAAGCAGTCGGGCAGCGCCTGCACGCGCACCGCGGTGCGCGGCAGCTCGCGCGCCAGCAGCTCGAGCACGGCGCTGCCGAAACCGCCGTGACCCGCGTGGTCTTCGATCGTGACGACCTGACCCGCGGCGCGCGCGACCGCGCAGATCAGCTCTTCGTCGAGCGGCTTCGCGTAGCGCGCGTCCACGACCGAGGCGCGCACGCCGCGGTCGGCGAGCAGCTCGGCGGCCTTCAGCGCGACCGAGACCGTGCGCCCGATGCCGAGCAGCGCGACGTCGCCGCCGCGCCGGAGCAGCTCGCCGCGGCCGATCGGCAGCGCCTTCGGCTCGGAGAGAATCGAGACGCCAGTCGCGTTGCCGCGCGGGAAACGCACCGCGAACGGGCGGCCGGAAGCGACCGCGGCGGCCAGCAGTCCCTCGAGATCGTTCTCGTCGCGCGGGGCGGCGACGATCAGGTTCGGGATGATGCGCAGGTAGGCGAGGTCCAGTACACCGTGATGTGTCGGCCCGTCGGCGCCGACCAGACCGGCGCGGTCGAGCGCGAACGTCACCGGCAGCTTCTGCAGCGCCACGTCGTGCACGACCTGGTCGAACGCCCGCTGCAAGAACGTCGAGTAGATCGCGCACACCGGGCGGAAGCCGTCCGCCGCCAGCCCCGCCGCGAAAGTCACTGCGTGTTGCTCGGCGATGCCGACGTCGTACATGCGGTCCGGAAAGCGCTTGGCGAAGCGGTCGAGGCCGGTGCCGTCGGGCATCGCGGCGGTGATTGCGACCACGCGCGGATCGCGCTCCGCGACGCGGATCAGCGCGTCCGCGAACGCGGCGGTCCAGGTCGGCGCGCCGCCGTTCGAGGCCGACTTCGACGCGCCGGTCGCGCGCTCGAAGGGGCCGGTCGCGTGCCACTTGTACGGATCCGCTTCCGCGGGCGCGAAGCCGTGGCCCTTCCGGGTGCGCACGTGGAGCACCGTCGGACCCGGGCCCGCGAGCATCGTTTCGAGCGCGGGCAAGAGCGCCTGCAGGTCGTGCCCGTCGACCGGGCCGAGATACTGGAGCCCGAGCGACTCGAAATACTCCCGCGCGCGCTTCGTGCGCGACAGGCCGCCGACGTTGGGGGCGATCGACATTCCATTGTCGTTGAACACCACGCACAGCGGACTGCCCAAGTGGCCGGCGTGATTCAGCGCCTCGAACGACATGCCCGCGGTCGCCGCGCCGTCGCCGATGATCGCGACCACGCGCGCGCCGCTCTTGCTGCGCCGCGCCGCCTCGACCATGCCGAGCGCCGCCGACACCGAGGTGCCCGCGTGACCGGCGCCGAAGGCGTCGTACGGACTCTCCTCGCGGCGCAGGAAGCCGCTCGGACCATCGGCCTTCTTCACCTTGATCAGTCCCGCCAGCCGGCCAGTCAGCGCCTTGTGCCCGTAGGCCTGGTGGCCGACGTCCCAGACCAGCCGGTCGCGGGGTGTGTCGAGCAGGTAGTGGAGCGCGACCGTCAGCTCGACCGTGCCGAGGCTGCCGGCGAAGTGACCGCCGACCTCGGACCCGATCCGGATCAGCTCGGCGCGCAGCTCGTGCGCGACCGCGCCCAGGTCGCCACGCGCGAGGCGTCGCAGCATTGCAGGAGACGTAATTCCAGCGAGCAAACCCATCGTGCTGATGACCGGGCGTCTGCGGCCGCGCCCGTTCCACCCTCCCCGTCGATCGTGGGCCGAGGGTTCCACTGGATTTCCACAGGGGCAACAAGAGACGCCGACCGAAATGTGCAGATCGGTCAGTGAAATTCTTCGAGGGTTTTCGGGGTGATAAGGCCCCAAACGTCCGAATCTCGGGCGGATATGATGGCTCGCAGGAGGAGATCCACCATGAGTCCCCGACGCGCGCTCCTGACCGCCGCCCTGCTCGCGGCACTTCCGGCGATCGGCTGCTCGGCCATCTCGGCCATCGTCGAAAGTCCGTCCGACAGCTCCGCGGCCTCGTCGCGTTCGATCGCCGGCTCGTTCGACGCGCTGTCGGGCTCGTCGAGCGGCGGCGGCCAGACGACGCCCGAAAAGACGAGCTATCGGCGCGACTTGCGGCAGTACGCCGCGCTGTTCGCGAAGAGCGGCGGCACGCGCGAGGAGTTCCTGCGCGGGGTGGCTCGGATCGCCGAGGACCACGGGATCACGAACTGGGAGGCCGATCCCTCGACGCCGCGAGCCATCGGGGAGGGGCTGCGCGATGCGAACCTCTCGGAAGTCCAGATGAATGCGTTCGTCGACGACGTCGGGCGCGAGAAGCCGGCGGCGCAGCTCGCGCTGGAAGGCTACCGACACCCCGGCGGCTGATGCGCGCACTCGCGCTCGCGGTCGCGCTCGCGGCTGCCCACGCGCGCGCGGGAGGCCTGGGCTTCGTGTACGTGACCTCGAACGTCGGCACGGCGAGCGGCGGTCATGCGGCGCTCCTGGCCGGCGAGACGGTCTATCACCTGCAGAACACGGACGCGGGCCTCTTGCTCTTGACCCGCGATTCCTGGCCCGCGTTCCACCTGCTGTACGCGGAGCTCGAGAACCGGCCGCTCGAGATCGCCCGGCTCGGCGTCTCGGGCGAGGTGGGCGAGCGCGTGGAGCGCGCGTTCGCGCGGCTGTACGTCGAGCAGGAGCTCGCGCTCGCGCGGCGCGAATCACTGCGCGACGACGTCGCCTGGCTCGAGTCACTTGCCGCGCGGCGCCCGCTGCCGCCGCTGCGCGGCGCGGGGCTGGTCGCGCCCGACGCGCCCGGCGACCCGGACGCGGCGCGCCTGCGCGGCTCCGCGCTCGCGCGCGCCGGAGGCGAGTCACTGACTCGCGTGCGCGAGGAGGCCGGGCGCAGGATCGCGGCGCTCGCGGTCGAGGCCGATCCGGCTGGGCTCGCGTCGCTGCGCGAGGCGCTGCTGCTGCGCGAGGCCGCGCGAGCCCTCGAAGGGGCGTGGGGTCTCGACGCGCGCGCCATCGCCGCGCTGCCGGCCGAGCTCGACGTGCCGCTCCGCCCCGAGGAGCGCGCTGGGCTGGAGGCGCTGTCGGCGCAGCTCGAGGTCGCCGTCGGCGAGCTCCTGCGCTCCGCGCGTCCCGACCGGGGTTATGCGCTGCTGCTCGCGCAGGCGCGCTATCTCGCCGCGCGGCGCAGCCTGGCGGCGAATCGACTGGTTCTGCTCGACGCGTTCGCGGGCGCCGAGCGAGTCACTCCTCCGGACGACGCCGACGAGTCGACTCGAGCGAAGCGCCGTGCGCAGGCGGGCGCGCTGCTCGGCGAGGGCCGGGCGCGCGTGCTCGCGAGCGGGACGGTCGACGAAGCCGACTGGAACCTGCTCGAGGAAGCCGCGAGCATCGCGGCGCGCGATGGGCGCGCCGACGCCGTGGGCCCGCTCTCGCAGTTCGGGCTGCGCAAGCTGCCGGCGCGCGCGCGTTCGCTCGATTCGCCGGAGCTTCCGGCCGACCTCGCGCGCGCGCTCGCGGAGGCGCGCGCGCGCCTCGCCCGGCAGGACGCGCTGCTCCAGGCGCGCTGGTCGTACGACATCGTGCGCCGCAACTGCATCACGGAGCTCGCGCGCACCACCGACGGCGCCTTCGGGTCGCCCGAGGAAGCCGCGCGCGAGCTCGGCGCGCCCGCTTCCGCCGACGATCGGCTACTCGGCTTCGTGCCCTTCGCGTTCTTTCAGCGCGTGCGCGATCGGCTGCGGGTCGAGCGCGTCGACTCGCTCCCGTCGCGCAGGGAGAGCGAGCTGGCGCGCGTGCTCGGCGAGTCACCCGGCCTCGTGACTCGCCTCGAAGAGTCGACCGTCTTCACGTCCTCGATCTACCGCCCGCGGCTGCGCGACGGCGCGTTCCTGCTCTTCAGCGACGACGTCTTCTGGCCGCGGCCGGCCTTCGGCGTCGCGAATCTGATCTACGCGCTCGGCTACACCGGCTACGGGCTGGTGGCCGCGCCGTTCGCCCGCGCCGCGCGCGCCGCGGCCGGCCTGTCGGGCGTGATGTGGAGTGTCCCCGAGCTCGCGTTCGTGAATGTGCGCAAGGGCTCGTTCGACTGGGCCGACTAGCGCGCCCGGCGCAGCAGGACCTCGACCTCGTCCTCGCGCGCGTTCACCCGCAGGGGCTCGGCAGTCGCGAACAGCGTGCGCTCGCGATCGCCGATGCGGGCGGCGAGCTCGAGCGCCGCGCCGCTGGCGGCCGCGCTCGCGGGCAGCGAGAGCAGGAACGAGATCGGCACCTGCGAGCGCGCCAGAAAGACCTGCCGCGCGATCGGGCCGACGCCGATCTGTGTCAGCTCGACCTCGACCCGCGCATCCGGCGCCAGCTCCATCCGCTCGCGATAGGTGAGCACGCCGCGAACGTGGAGGACCTGCGCGCGCCGGTAGACGCCGGCGAAGGCCTCGCCGTCGCCGGAGAGCGCGAGCCGATCCGGCTCGAGCGCCGCGACCCGCAGCCGCGCGACGCCCGACTCGACCCGCTGCGCGCTGTTCGTCGAGAGCACGAGCTCGCCGTGACTCGCGTTCCAGGCGAGTCCGCTCTGCGCGGGCACGCCGAGCAGTCCGAGCGTCCCGTCCGCGCGCAGCTCGAAGCCGAGCGCGAGCTCCGGCTCGCGCAGCCAGCCGCCGGCCAGCTCGGCCTTCGGCTCGACGAGCGGGCGCCGACAGCTCGCCAGCGCCGCGCCGGCGAGCACGAGCAGAATCGCGGCGCGCGCGCGCTGACTCAGCCCTTCTGCGCCTTCACGAACGCGGGTCGCGCTGCGCACTCGGTGAGCCAGCGCTTCACGTTCGGTGTCTTGTCGAGGTCGACCTTGGCGAACAGCGCCCACGACAACACCGACGCGACGTTCAGGTCCGCGATCGTGAAGGGGGCGCCCAGTAGATGCTTCTTGCCCGCGAGCGCGCCGTCGAGCACGCGCAGCGCGGGTCCGAGCTTCTCTTCGGCCGCTTTGGCCGCTGACTCGTCGCGCTGATTCGGCGGCAGGAAGACGCGGTTCATCAGGATCAGCAGCAGCGACGGCTCGATCTCCGTCATGCCCCAGATGCTCCACTGGACGGCGCGCGCCTCGTCGTCGGGCGAGCGCGGGTAGAGCCCAGCCTTGTCGTACTTCTTGGCGAGATACAGGTTGATCGCCATCGATTCGAAGAGCGCCAGGTCGCCGTCGACCAGCGCCGGAATGCGGCCGTTCGGGTTGATCTTCAGGTAGTCGGGCGATTTCGCGTCGGTCAGGAAGTTGATCGGCACGTGCTCGTACGGGACGCCGAGCTCCTCGAGCGCCCACAGCGAGCGCAGCGCGCGCGATTGTCGAATTCCGTACAGCTTGATCACGGGGGGTCCCTCCGAGCGTTTGCGCGAGCATACTCGCTCGCGGCCGTTCGCGTCTTCTCGGCTTAGACTCCCGCGCGTGGATTGGATCGCACTCACTGGGCTGCTGGCCGCGCTCGTGGCCACTGCGGGCGCCGCGTTCCTCGAGCTGCGCGGGCGCACGCGCGCGGCGCTCGGCTGTCTGGTGCTGGCCGCGGTGTGTCTGCGCGTCCCGCCCGCGGCGCACCTCGGGCTCTCGCCGTGGGACGAGCGCTACCACGCGCTGGTCGCGCGCAACGCCCTCGAGCATCCGCTCGTGCCGATGCTGGTGGCGGAGCCAGTCGTCGAGCCGGCGCCCGACGACTGGCGACACGCGCACGTGTGGCTGCACAAGCCGCCGGGGATGACATGGCTGATCGCCGCGTCGTACGCGCTCTTCGGCGCGAACGAGATCGCGCTGCGCGTGCCGAGCGTCCTGGTCTCGAGTCTCGGCGTGGCCCTCGTGTTCGCGATCGCGCGGCGCTTCGCGTCGCAGCGCGCGGCGCTGCTCGCGGCGGCGCTGGCGGCCTGGCACGCGCGCAGTCTCTTGCTGGTCGCCGGCCTGCGCGCGACCGACCACGTCGACGTCGGCATGACGAGCGCGGTCGCGCTCGGCGCGCTGGCGGCGCTGCGCGCGGGCGAGTCACTTGGCGACGTGCGCGCGCGCTTCGCCTCGCGCGTCGCGCTCGTGGGCGCGGCGACCGCGCTCGCGTACTACGTCAAGGAGACACCCGCGCTGATCGTCCCGGCGATCCTGTTCTTCGCGCTCGCGGCTCGCGGCGCAGGCTGGCGCACGCGCATCGGCGCCGTTGCCGGCGCGCTCGGGGTCGCCCTGCTGCTGGTGCTCCCGTGGCAGCTCTACACCGCACACGCGTTCCCGGAGCTGGCGGCGTTCGCGCGCGCCCGCGGCAGCAGATACTTCCTGAACGTCGTCGACCATCAGGGCGGCCCCTGGTACTTCCACCTCGCGAACTTGCCGCTCGACTTCGGCTGGCTCGCGCCGATCGCGCTCGCCGCGTTCGCGCGCGAGTCACTGCGCGCGCGGCCGGAGCTGCGGCCCGCGCTGTGGTGGGCGCTCGCCGTCTACGGCGTCTTCACGCTGGCGGCTACCAAGATGCAGTCGTACGTGCTGGTCGCCGCGCCCGCCGTGTTCGCCGCGCTCGGCTGGTTCGCCGTGGACGCGCTGTCGCCTCGGCTGCGCGGGCTGGCGCTGCTGACCGTCGCCGCGAACGCGCTGCTCGCCGTGCTCCTGGTCGAAGCGCCCTTCGACGCAAAGGCGCGCGACCCTCTCTGGGCGCGCGAGCTGCGCCGGCTGGGAGCCGAGGTCGCGCGGCTGCCGCCCGGGAAGCGCGTGATCTTCGGGGTCGGCTCGCCGATCGAATGCATGTTCTACGTGCGCGCGACCTGCGCGCCGGGCGAGCCGAGCACGGCGGACGCGGACGAGGCGCGCGCGCGCGGCTTCGCGGTCGCAGTCTACGGCGAGTCGGCGCTGCCGGGAGTCACTTCGCTGCCGATCGATCCCGACAGCGTGGCGGCGCGGCGGCTGGTCGCGGCGCTCCAGCTCCGCGGCGCGCGCGACGCGCTCATCTTCAATGCGCGAGACGCCGCGGATCTGCGCGAGTATGTCCAGCGCTCGCTGCAGCACGCGAGCGCATCCGCGGAGCTGCCGGCCCCGTCCCGCGGCCTGCGGCGCAAGCTCGACGCCGGCGCGCTGCTGGTCGTCCTGCTGCGCCCCGGCGAGCCGCCGCCCGACGCGCTGCAGCGCGCATTCCCGCAGGCGCTTTTCTTCGCCGACGCGACCTACGCGCGCGAGTTACACTCCGCTTCGCCATGAAGCACGCCGGCCCGGCCGCGCTCGACCAGATCGAAGGGCTGCTCGCGAAGGTGCGCAAGCACGCGCCGCCGCTCAACGAGCGCAAGCGCGGCATCTTCTACTGCAAGAGCAGCGCGCTGCTGCACTTTCACGAGGACCCGGCGGGCATGTTCGCCGACTTGAAGATCGACGGAGACTTCGAGCGCTTTCGCGTGGCGACCCGCGCCGAGCAGGCCGCGTTCCTGCGCGAGCTCGCTAGAGCGCTAGCGCCCTGAGCTGCGCCGAGTCGAGATACTCGTCCAGGCGAGTGATTCGCCCGCGCTCGACGCGACACACGATGCAGGCCGCGATCTCGACCGGCTTCCCGCCGGGCCCCGAGCCGCGCAGCACGTGCTGCTGCACGAAGCCGGTCGGCGTGGCCTGGCGGCGCACGTCTTCGTACCGCAGGCCGGAGATGTTCCTCACGACCCAGTCCAGCACGCGCAAGTTCGCCGCGACGTCCTGTGTGACCCCGTCGTGGTTGTGCCAGATCTCGGCTGCCGGCGCATAGATGCCGCGCACGGCCTCGAGGTCGCCGCGCGGGATCGCGGCGAACAGCTTCTCGGCAACTTCGAGGGACTCGCTCTCGCTCATGCGCGCAGTCTACCTCGCCGACCGGCCGGTCCGCGGGGGTTCGTTGTGGCATGCTTCGAGCGGAGGACCTTCGCGTTGGAAGAGATTCGCTACGAAGCCCCCGGCTCGCTCGCGCGTGCCATCGAGTTGCTCGGCGAGCGGGGCGCCCGCGTGCTCGCCGGCGGCACCGATTTGCTGGTGCAGATGCGCACGGGTCGCGCGGCGCCGCGCATCTTCGTCGACGTGAAGCGCATCCCCGAGACGACGCGGCTCGAGCTCGCGGCCGGCGAGCTCTGGCTCGGGGCGGCGGTGCCCGCCGCTGCGGTCGTCGAGAACCGCGAAGTCACCCGGCTCTGGCCCGGGCTGGTCGAAGCCGTCGACCTGATCGGCTCGACGCAGATCCAAGGGCGCGCCTCGGTCGGCGGCAATCTCTGCAACGCCTCGCCCGCCGCCGACACGGTCCCCGCGCTGTACGCGGTCGCGGCGCGCTGCGTGATCGCGGGTCCGCGCGGCGAGCGGGTGCTTCCCGTCGAGGAGTTCACGACCGGCCCCGGCGCCACGGCCCTGCGACCCGGCGAGCTGCTCGTCGGCTTCCGGATCGCGCGGCCACCGGCGCGCGCCAGCGACGCCTATCTGCGCTTCATCCCGCGCACCGAGATGGACATCGCGGTGGTGGGCGCGGGTGTCTCCGTGGCGCTCGACGCGAGCGGCCGCTGCACGGGCGCGCGCGTCGCGCTAGGCGCGGTGGCGCCGACCGTGCTGGTCGTCGCCGAAGCCGCGGCGGCGCTCGTCGGCTCGCGCGGCGAGGAAACGGCACTCACTCGCGCCGGCGAGGCGGCGAGCCGCGCCGCGCGTCCGATCTCGGACAAGCGCGGCACGGCCGACTACCGGCGGCGCGTCGCGGCGGTGCTGGTGCGCCGCGCGGCGACGGCCGCCTTCGAGCGCGCGCGCGCGGGGGCGACGGCATGAGGCTGCACGTGACCACCACGGTGAACGGCGAGCCGATGGAGTTTCTCTGCGCGCCCGAGCAGAACCTGCTCGACGTGCTGCGCGAAGAGCTGCACCTGACCGGTACCAAGGAGGGCTGCGCGACGGGTGACTGCGGCGCGTGCTCGGTGGTGCTCGACGGGCGGCTCGTCTGCTCGTGTCTCGTGCTGGCGGCCGAGGCGTCGGGCCGCCGCATCGAGACCATCGAGGGCGTGGCGCACGGCGCGGTGCTCCACCCGCTGCAGAAGAAGTTCCTCGAGCACGCGGCGCTGCAGTGCGGCATCTGCACGCCGGGTTTCATCGTCGCCGCCAAGGCGCTGCTCGAGCGCAATCCCGATCCGAGCGAGGAAGAGACTCGCTACTGGCTCGCCGGCAATCTGTGCCGCTGCACGGGCTACGACAAGATCATCCGCGCGGTGCTCGACACCGCGGCGGAGCTGCGGGGAGAGACTCGATGAGCGAACGCAAGTTCCGCCAGGTCGGCACGCGACCGATCCGGCACGACGGTCTCGACAAAGTGACTGGCCGCGCGCAGTTCGGCGCAGATTTCTCGCTGCCGGGAATGCTCTGGGGCAAGGTGCTGCGCAGCCCGCACGCGCACGCGCGCATCCGCTCGATCGACGTGTCGGCCGCGCTCGCGCAGGACGGCGTGAAGGCGGTGGTCACCGGCCGCGACTTCCCGGACGTCGCGGCCGAGTCACAGGCCGGCGGCGAGGGCGCCACGGACTTCCGCGACCTGGCGCTGAACGTGATGGCGCGCGACAAAGTGCTGTATCACGGCCACGCGCTCGCCGCGGTCGCCGCGACGAGCGTGCGCATCGCCGAGGAAGCGTGCGCGAAGATCGCGGTCGAGTACGAAGTGCTCGAGCCGGTGCTGTCGCTCGACCGCGCGCTCGCCGCGGACGCGCCGATCCTGCACGAGGGCATGCGCGCGACCGGCGACGAGCCGCTGCCGAAGGGACCGACGAACGTCGCGTCGCGCCGCGTGATGGGGCGCGGCGACGTGGCGCAGGGCTTCGCCGGCGCGGACATCGTCGTCGAGCGCGAGTTCCGCACGCCGATGGTCCACCAGGGCTACATCGAGCCGCACGCCGTGCTCGCGCGCACGGGCGAAGACGGCCGCTCGGTCGTCTGGTGCTGCACACAGGGGCCCTTCATGGTGCGCGCGTACAGCGCCAAGGTGCTCGGTGTCTCGACCGACATGATCAAGGTCGTGCCGACCGAGATCGGCGGCGGCTTCGGCGGGAAGACCACCGTGTATCTCGAGCCGGTCGCGGTCCTGCTCTCGCACCGAGCGGGCCGCCCGGTGAAGATGGTGATGACTCGCGAGGAAGTCTTTCGCGCCAGCGGGCCGACTTCGGGAACACACGTCCGCGTCAAGATGGGCGCGCTGCGCGACGGCACGCTGACCGCCGCCGAGGCCGTGCTGGTCTACGAGGCCGGCGCGTTCAAGGGCTCGCCGGTGAACGCCGCGATGATGACGGTGTTCGCGCCGTACAAGCTCGCGAACGTCCGCATCGAGGGCTGGGACGTGGTCGTGAACAAGCCGAAGGTCGCGGCCTACCGCGCGCCCGGCGCGCCGATGGCCGCGCTCGCCACCGAGACCGTGATGGATGAGCTCGCGCTGAAGCTCGGCCTCGATCCGATCGATCTCCGACTCACCAACGCCGTGCACGAGGGCGTGCAGGCGACTTACGGCCCGAAGTACCGCGCGATCGGCTTCGTCGAGACGCTCAAGGCCGCCAAGGGTCACCCGCACTACCGCGCGCCGCTGGGCGCGAATCAGGGCCGCGGCGTGGCGTGCGGCTTCTGGTTCAATGCCGGGCTGTCGTCGTCGGCGAACGTCTCGATCAACGAGGACGGCTCGGCGGTCGTGATGAGCGGCTGCCCGGACATCGGCGGCTCGCGCGCGTCGCTGGCGCTGATGGCCGCCGAGGAGCTCGGGATTCCGGTCGAACAAGTGCGGCCGGTCGTCGTCGACACCGAGTCGATCGGCTACAACGATCTGACCGGCGGCAGCCGAGTCACTTTCGCGACTGGCATGGCGGTGATCGAGGCGGCGCGCGACGTGATCCGACAGCTCTGCGCGCGTGCCGCGCAGACCTGGGGCGTCGAGCTCGACTCGGTCGCCTGGGAGGACGGGCGCGCGGTGGCGAAGAACGGCGCCGAGGGAAAGCACGAGCCTCTTCCGCTGCGCAAGCTCGCGGCGCGGGCCAGCGCGACTGGCGGGCCGATCACCGGGCGTGCGTCGCTCACGGCGCGCGGCGCCGGTCCGGGCTTCGCGACACACATCTGTGACGTCGAGGTCGACCGCGAGACGGGCGCCGTCAAGGTGCTCCGCTACACCGCGGTGCAGGACGCGGGCAAGGCGGTGCACCCGAGCTACGTCGAGGGACAGATGCAGGGCGGCGCGGTGCAGGGCATCGGCTGGGCGTTGAACGAGGAGTACCTATTCGACGCCTCGGGCGCGATGGAGAATGCGGGCTTTCTCGACTACCGGATCCCGGTAGCGAGTGACTTGCCGATGATCGACACCGTGATCGTCGAGGTGCCGAATCCGATGCACCCGTACGGTGTGCGCGGCGTCGGCGAGACACCGATCGTGCCGCCGCTCGCGGCCGTCACCAACGCCGTGCAGCGCGCGGCGCGAGTCGAGATCCGCGAGCTGCCGATCTCGCCGCCTCGCCTGCTCGAGCTCCTAGAGCGTGAGTAGGGTGGCGCGCGTCGTCTTCGCGGCGGGGCTGCGGAGCTGCACGGGCGGCGCGGAGTCGGTCGAGATCGAGGCGCGCGACGTCCGCGAGCTCCTGAGCGCGCTCTACCGGCGCTGGCCCGCGCTCGAAGCGAGGCTCGCCGAAGGGACCGCGATCGCGATCGACGGCGAGGTGATCCCGCACGGCGAAGCGCTGCACGAGTCACTCGGCCCGCAGGCCGAAATCCACTTCCTGCCTCAAATCGGCGGGGGACTCTAGCGGGTGCGCGCGCGGGCGTCCGCGCGCGTTGCCCGCTCAGTCACAGGGAGCTCAGGAACACCTTGAGCCTGCGCTGGTCGTCCGGGCGCAGCGATCGGTAGGCTTGAGTCACGTCGCGCGCCTCGCCGCGGTGGCGCGCGATCGCGTCGTCGAAGTTCAGCGACACGAGGTCGTGCATCAGGCGGCCGCGCACGTGTACGCCCCAGAGCGGCGCCGTGCGCAGCATGGTCGCCGTCGCGGGACCGCCGTTCTGCACGATGCCGTCGCCGGTGCCGATGTCGTGCAGCAGGAAGTCACTGAACGGGTGGATGATCTTGTTGCCGACCGCGTCCGAGACCGTGAGCGTACCGCCGTTCAGAAGCGAGCCCGCGGGCGCGGTCGTGAACGTCGACACGTGACACGTGGCGCAGCCGATCTGCTCGAAGATCGCCGCGCCCGCGACGCCGTCGGCGCTCGCTGCGACGGAGGCGTAGCGCGCGGGAGCTTTGCTCGCGCGCATGAAGCGCGCGAAGCGATCGACGTCGCCGAGTCCGTCGGCGCCGATCGTGTCCTCCGGGTCCTGGATCGCGTCGCAGAGCGTGGCGACCTCGTTGGGGAGAAGCACGCTCGTGATGCCCATCTCGTTCAGATAGGCGTCGGCCGCGAACGAGAGCAGGCTCGCGTGTTGGTTCTTCCAGCCGAAGCGCGCGACGCGTTTCGAGCCGCCCGCCTCCAGCACCGGCACCGCGATGACTCGCCCGCAGATTTGCCCGCGAGTCTGTCGGCACTGGCGATCCGCCACGGCGCGCAGCGCGTCGGACGGGATCGCCTCGACGAAGCCGTCGCCGAGCGTGTTGAGCGACGCGCGCAGCGCGCGGATGTTCTCTGTGGCTGGCACGTGCTCCTGCGCGGTCAGACCCGGGAACTCCGAGCTCGGGCAGATCGAGCGGTCGTTCATCAGCGAGCGCGCGTGCACGACCGTGCTGCCGTCGCCCATCGGGAGGTCTGGATCGACGAAGCGGCCGTTCGCGTCGCGGTGGCCGACGCGCATCTCGGTCACCTGACTCGCCGCGCCCGAGATCGGCGCCTGGTGGCACTCGCGGCACGCCTGCGCGTTGTACAGCGGTCCCAGACCCTCGTCGACGCCTTCGGCGCCGTCGAACGCGGCCTGATCCTGCTTGTGAGTGCCGTCGTCAGTGAGTCCGTTCGACGTGCCGTCGAAGCTGGTCGGCGCTTCCGTCGGCGCGGCCTTCGCCGGCGCGATCACGTCCGCGACCTCGCCTCCCGATCCTCCTCTCGCTCCAGCTCGCGCGTCCGCGGGAACCGCAACCGTCGAGATCCACAACACCGAACACCCCATCCCGATGATCGCTGCCACTGCGTGTTTCATACCGACAGCATCGACCGATGCGCCGTCCGACTCGGTGACGTCGCCCACCGGCGAAGTGTGACGGGCGAGGCGTGAGCCGGGTCACCGACACACTTCTGTGTAGCTAGTGGGATGCGGGCGTGCGCGCGCCGACGTCGATTGCGACGCCGGGGATGGGCAAGCTGAGCGCAGGCGCGGGCGCGCCGACGACGACGCGCGAGGCGTCGACGCCGTGGCCGGCGACGAGCCGCTCGGAGAGCGCGGCCGCGCGCTTCGCGGCGAGCGCCTCGAGGGCGCCGCTCTCGGTCGGTTGCGCGGCGATCTTCGACTCGAGCCACGCGGCTTGGTCGGGCTCGAGCGCCGCGGGCTTCTCGCCCTTCGCGCTGGCTTGGAGATACAGCCGGACGGCGCGCCGGGTGCCGATCTCCCCCAAGCTGGCGAGCGCGCGCAGACCCGACGTGCGCTCGAGCTCGGCGAGCAGCGCGCGTTCGCGCAGCGCGCGCTCGTCGCCCTCGGACGTGCCCCCGTGCAGAGTGAGTGAGATGCCGGGCGCGGACGCGAGCAGAACGCCGAGCTGGTCGATCCGCGCGTCCCCCGCCTCGCTCGGTGTCTCGCCGCCGGGCACGAAGGGGATCGGCTCGGGCTTGAGCTCGATCTTGTCGCCGCCCGCGCCGATGCCGAGGAGCTTGAGCGGCGAGGCGAGCGCGCCGACCAGCGCCTTGCGCAGTGCCTGCCCGGCCAGGCTCGCGAGCCCGACGTGCATTCCCTCGCGGTCGCCCGCGACCGGGACCGAGAGCGCGATGGCGCCCTCCTGGTCCTTCAGCAGGCCGAGCGCCATCGAGAGCGGAAGGCCGAAGTTTTCCTCGAAGAGCGCCTCGCCTTCCGCGCCGCCGATCTCGAGTGACTGGATCTTGACGTCCGTGCTGCTGTCGTAGCCGCCGTTCTCGAGCGTGGCCTTGGCCTTGAGCTCGAGCGTTCCGTCCGAGAGCGCGTAGCCGCTGGCGACCACGTACGGATTGAACGGCGCGAGCGGCAGCGCGGTCAGCTCGACGCGCACGCGCGAGCGCGTCTGCGAAATGCCGCCGTGCACGTGCAACACCGCGCCGTGTAGCCCCCTGAGGTCGACCACGAAGGCGTCGACCGCGGCCGGCGGCCAGCGCAGCTTCGAGCCGACGACGTCGAGCTGCTCGACGCGGCCGTCGTAGAACGGCTTCACGCTGCGGTCCGAGAAGCTCAGCCGCCCGCGCTCGAGCTTCAGCTTCTCGAGCTTCGCCGTGATCGTCGGCGCGGGCGCCGGCGGACTCGCGGGAGCGGCGGCCGGAGTCGCCGGCGCCGCGGCGGCTGGCGCGGGCGCGCCGCCGAGATCCGGCAGCGCGATTCCGTTCGCGGTGCGCGCGAGCGAGATCGCCGGCTCGACGAGCTGCACGCGATCCAGCGCCAGCGCGACGGCGCGCGGCGCAGCCGAGTCACCGCCCAGCGCCGGCGCCACCGTGACCTCGTGCAGCGAGATCGCCAGATCCTTCCAGGCGATCGCGAAGTCACGGTCGCCGGGCCTGCCGACTTCCAGGCCCGCGATTCCGAGCGTGCCCGCGACGCGCAGATCCGCCGCGCCCGGCGCTCCGCCTGCCTTGCGGGCCAGAGTGACTTCGAGATCGGCGCGCGCCTTTCCGCCGCGCAGCAGGCCGGCACCGGGCGCTGGCGCGCGCGCTGCGAGCGGCGCCAGGGCGAAGTCGCGCAGCGCCAGCTTACCGCTCCAGCCGAGCGGCTCCAGCGTCAGGTCCCCGGCGAGCTTCAGTGACCCGTCGCCCTCGCGCACCGCCAGTGAGAGGGGCGAGGTGCCCGTCGTCGGACTCGCGAGACTCTTCAGCTCCGCGTCGACGCCGAGCGCGAGCGGATCCGCGGCGCCGAGCAGCTCGACCACCGCGTCTTCGAGCCCCAGGCGCGCCAAGTTCCAGGTCCAGGGTTTTGCGGGCGGGCCGGGCGTGGGCTCCGGCGCGGGCGGCTCGGCGGGCGCGGCCTTCGCCGGCGGCTCGAGCAGCAGCACCGGATTCTTGCTCTTGGGATCGATCACCACGTGCGCGCCGAGCAGGCGGACGTCCGACACCGCCGCGTGTTGGTTCACGAGGTCGACCTTCTCGAGCGCCACCGCCAGCTTCTTGAACGCGAGCGCGGGCCGGTCGAGCTTCGGCACGCGCACCGACACGTCCGAGAGCGAGAGGCTGCCCGAGACCTCGTGTGGACCGTCCGTCTCGAAGCGGTGCTCGATCGACGCGTCGAGCGTTCCCGTCAGATCGCTCCAGCCGAACATCTTGAGATACACGCGCACGCTGCCGATCGGCAGATTGGTCAGGGTGGTCTTGGAGTGAGTCGCCGGGCCGGCCGGCTTCTGCTCCAGGTCCCCTTCGAAGGCGATCTTCCCGCCGCCGATGTCGAGCTCGAGCGCAATGTGACCCGGCTCGCGCCCCGCCGGATCGAAGCGCAGCGCGAGCTCGCGCGCCGCCAGGTTGGGGATCTGCAGGTCGAGGCGCTGCGGCGCGTCGCCCAGGGTGAAGTCACTGAAGTGAATCGCGCCCTTCGTGAGTGAGACGCTGTCGGCGGCGAACGTCCAGCTCGACGGCGCGGCGGGCTCGGGCGCGGGGGGCGCCGGCTCGGTGCTCGGCGCCGGCTTCGGCAGCACGAGCCCGTCCTTCAGCCGATCGAGCCGCACCGTGAAGCCGTCGAGCGCGAACTCCTCGACGTCGATCGTCTTCAGGATCAGCTCGAGCCAGCTGATGTTGATCCACAGTCGCTCAGCCGCGAACAGCGGCGGCTTCGCCACCGTCCCGGGCGGCGGCAGCTCGTCCGGGAACACCTCGAGTCCGTGCAGCGTGACACCGCCGCGGATCAGCGAGAGATCGAGGTCGCGCAGCGCGATCCGGCCGACGAGCGCCTGGTCGGCCTGCTCGACGATGATCGGCCGCAGCGCATACGGCAGCGCGATCCGCACCGCGAGCAGGAGCGCGAAGACGGCGAGCAGGATCTGGTTGCGGCGCACGCGCAGCGCGCGGACCAGTGCCGCGCGATCGGGAAGCTGCATTTCGGGGGGACCTCCGCCGTAGCATAGCCGCTGCGCCGCACGGCGGCGGCGCGGTCACGGCTTCTCGGAGTCTTCGTCGTCGACGTGGAAGTGGTGCAGCATGCGGTGAAACACCGGCGAGAGCAGGATCGCGGTCATCACCAGGAACAGCAGGCCGGCGTAGAGCGCGTAGAGTCCCGCGAACAGCTTGCCGCCGTCGGTCTTCGGCGGATCGACCGGGCCCATGCCGCCGAGCAGCATCGCCGCGTTCAGGAATGCGTCCCGCCAGGGGAGATGCTCGTAGTATTCGTAGCCGGCCATGCCGGCGGCGAGTGAGACGCCGACGATCCCGACCGACACTGCGAAGTGTCCCCCGAGCCGGCGCACGAAGGCGTCGAGCGGGAGCGGCTGGACCCCGCGCTTCTCCCACATGGCGCTAGGCCGCAGCGCTCAGAAGGTGTAACTCAGCGCGATGAACGGCCCGCGGAGCTGCACCCGCGCGTTGACGTCGTTCACGTCGCGGTGAAAGTCCAGGAACTTGTAGCCGATGTTCGTCTTCCAGTCCTCCGCGAACTCCCACGAGATGGACGTGACTTGTTCCCATGAGAAGTCCGAGCACCAGTTGCCGATGTTGAAGCCGCCGACGTCGCCGGTGATGTGCATCGCGGTGGTCTTCGACAGGTCGATGCCGAAGCGCAGACCGATCGTCGGGTCGACCCAGTCGGTGCGATCGCCGATCCGCACCGACAGGTTCCTGGTCGGGGTGGCGACCGCCACCTGGAACTTCGGATCGAACGCCCAGTAGCGGGCGCCGACGTAGATCTCGCCGGTCACATGCCGCGTGTCACTGTCGCTGCGCGAGAACAGGCTGCCGAGCTTGAATAGCTGGTGGCCGGCGTTCAGCTCGAGGATCCACAGGCTCATCTCCGATTTGAGCTCGGCGCCGAAGTCGAGCCCACCCCGCGGCCCGAGGCGGATGGTCTTGCTCTGATTGTCGCCGCGAAGCTTTGCCCAGGTCCCGTCGAAGTCGAAGGACCACTCCCCGACATCCGCGCGGGCGTTCGCCATCATGCCGCCGCTCAGGTGCTTCAGAAGGTCCTGGAAGGACACGTGCAGGGAGGGAAGCTCGCCTTGCGCTGTATCGAGACTGCTGGCGAGGCTGATTCCCCAGAGATGTCCGCCGACTTCGCGGCGGGGCTTCGTCTCGTCGGGCGCGTTCGCGTCGTCCGCCCGCGCGCTCGCTGCGAGGCCGCAGACGATCAGCAGCGCGAGCGCGCTGCGCAGTGCAAATGAAGGCATGAATCCCCTCCTCGGGCCGCCAACCTAACACGCCTCTTGTGCCGGCTGCCGCACCTACTCTGAGAACGCCCTCACCTCGACTGCATCGCAGGCTCAGTCGGCGCGCAGAAAGAGACTCTTCAGATAGGCGCCCTCGGGAAAGCGGACCGGGTGGTCACAGGCGTGCGCGTGCCGCTCGCGCTCGATGAGTCGGCGCCCGGCGCGCGCTGCGCCGGCGCGGGTCGCCTCCGCCAGCTCGTCGGCACCGATGCGCGCGGAGCACGAGGCCATGACCAGCTCCCCCGCGCCCGAGAGCAGGCGCGTGCCGAGCTCCGCGAGCCGCGCGTAGGCGTGCAGCGCGCCGCCGACCTCGGCGCGCGTGCGGGCGAGAGCGGGCGGATCGATCACGACCACGTCGAAGCGGCGCGCCGAGTCGCGCAGGCGCGCGAGCTCGTCGAAGGCGTCGCCGCGCGCGACTTCGTGCGCGCAGCGCGCGACCGCGGGATCCCCCTGGTTCAGCGCGAAGTTCGCGCGCGCCTCTTCGAGCGCGATCTGACTGGCGTCGAGTGACAGCACGCGCGCCGCGCCGCCGCGCGCCGCGTGCAGCGAGAAGCCGCCGGTGTAGGCGAACGCGTCGAGCACGGATTTGCCGCGCGCGAGCGCAGCGACGCGCGCGCGGTTCTCGCGCTGGTCGAGGAAGAAGCCGGTCTTCTGCCCGCGCACCGGATCACAGCGCAGCGCGAGGCCGAGCTCGCGGAAGACGATCGGCTCGGCGAGCGCGGGGCCTATGAGCACCTCGCCGTCGCGCCGGCCCGCGCGCGACTCACACGCTGCGGCGATCGCGCGCGCGAGGCGCAGCACCACGCGCTCGGGGGCGAGCGCCCGAGTCATTCCCGCGAGGATCTCGTCGAGGTGCGGCAGCCAGGCCGCGGTGTAGAGCTTCAGCACGCAGGTGCGCTCGTAGCGGTCGACGACGAGGCCGGGCAGACCGTCGCTCTCGCCGTTCGCGACGCGGTGCGCGGTCGTCCCTTCGCCCGCGAGGTGCGCGCGCTGCGCTGCGGCCTCGCGCAAGCGTTCCGCGAAGAACTCGCGGTCGATCGGGCAGGGCGAGCCGCGGTGCAGCACGCGGATCCGGATCGGCGAATCGGGATCGAACAGACCGAGCGCCAGCAGCTTGCGCCGGCGGTCGAAGATCACCGCGAGATCGCCGGGTGCGGCGTCGCGGCTCTGTGAGCGGATGCTCTCGGCGTAGAGCCAAGGGTGCTCCTTGCGCACCCAGCGCTCGGCCGAGTTCGTGAGTCTCACTGTGACACTGGGCGGTGTCAGGATCGGCCCTCCCGCCCGAATGGTACGTCAGGCCGCCAGCTCCTGCGCGAGCGCCTCCAAGGTCGCGCAGCCGGGCAGACCGCGCTGGCGCCGCAGCTCGTCGACGTACGCGCGATCGTGCCGGCGATACCAGTGCGCCAGTGTCTCGGGGTCCGCGGGCGAGTTCGGCGCCTGGTCGAACGCCCAGAAGGAGTTCGCCGTCTCCGGCGAGAGCAGCGCGGTCAGCCGCGTCCACGCGGCGCCGCAGGCGCGCGCGGCATCGGTGACGAAGTCGGTGTCGGCCAGGTCGCGGAACACGATTGCGCCGGTCGGACGCAGGCGCCGGTCGAGCTGGACCAAGATGTTCTGCGGGTTCGGAGTCACGTACTGCAGGCCGTAGCGCGCGAGCAGCCGGGCCTTCGCCCGGCCGACGGGCTCGGCGTAGGCAGCGCCCCAGAACGCGGCGAACTCGCGGCGCGCCAGGGCCGCGATCGCGCGGCCCACGAACGGGATGCTGAACGCGGGCAGATACACGTTGCCGTCGCAGAGGCGCGCCAGGTCGCGCACGAGAAAACCCGTCTCGCCGGCCGGAACGCATGCGCCGATCGACTCGGTCAGCACGATCAGCTCCGGATCGGCGCCCAGCCGCGCGTCGACCGCGCGCACGTGCGCCGCGAACTGCAGCGCCTCGTGCACTTCCTTCTGCATGCGCGTCTTCTCGGGCTGACACACGTCGGTGTGGGGGTGACTGGTCGCGAGCTTCACGGCGAACGGGCGTGCCTGCGGTCCGTCGGCCACCACGAGCGTCCGCGACGACGTGAAGCGGGCGGGCCAGCGCTGCGCAGCGGGCGCGGACGAGTACGCGACCGACGGGTCGCGGTTCAGCGGATGCTTCGGGAAGAGCACGCAGCCGCCGTCGAGGAAGCGCTGGACCAGCTCGCGCGGCGCATCGGCGGCGACCTCGACCGAGAGCTCCGTGCGAGGCACGGCCGCGACTTCGAGCTCCACCGGAAGGGTGGTGGTGCGGAAGCCCGCGAAGTTCGACTGCTCTTCCCAGAGCAGCCACTGGGCGAAGGGCTGGGGGACCACTTCACCGGCTCGCTTCGGCATCCGCGCCGCCGAAGTGGACGGGCGTTGCGCCGCGCGGAGCGCCGGGATACAGTGCCCGCTCGATCTGAGATTTCTCGCACAGGGAGGGGCACGAGTGACGAACGTCAACGCCGTCGTGCGCCCCGCGTTTCCACTCGTCTCGCGAAGACAGCGAGACGGGGTTCGGAACCCCGGCCACCAGAGGACCAGCGCGTCCGCCTCAGATTGACTGAGCCCCAGCCGGGCTCGACCGGAGGCCGCGGACGCGAGAGCGACCGCGGCCTTCGGCGCTTAAGGGACACAGTCAGTCATGTCAGTGCAAGCAGAGACACTCAGCGACACGCGCGCCGCGTCGAGAGGCGAGATCGGCGAAGTGTGGAACCTCGCCTATCCGGTCATTCTCGGCACGATCGCCGAGACCGTCATGCAGGGAATCGATACCGCGATGCTCGGGCATCTGGGCGCGATGCAGCTCGGCGCAGCCGGCTTCGCGGGACTCTGGGTGTGGACGCTCTTCGGACCGTTCACGGGCACGGCGCAGGGCGTACAGGCGTTCGTGTCTCGCCACGACGGCGCGGGCGAACCGGAGCGCTGCGGCCCCTGGGTCTGGCAGGCGATCTGGCTCGTGGTGCCCGCGATGACCGTCTGGATGTTCGCGGTGGCGTACCTGTTCCCGAAGCTGGTCGCGTTCATCGGCCCGTCTCCGGAGATGCAGGCGGCGGCAATCGGCTTCGGCTGGGCGCGGCTGCTCGGCGGTCCGGCGGTAGCGATCAACTTCGCCCTCATGTCGTTCTTCCGCGGCATCGGAGACACGCGCACGCCGCTCGCGGTGACGCTGATCGCCGTCTGCGTGCACCTGGTCTTCGCGTACGGGCTGATCTTCGGCGCCTTCGGTCTGCCCGCGTGGGGCGTCGTCGGCGCGGGGCTCGCTCAGTCGATCGGGAGCTGGACGTTCTCGGCGCTATTGCTCTTCTTCGCCTTCCGGCGCCGCATCCGCACGCGCTATCGCACCTTGCCGGTGGTCGCCCCGCGCCTGCCGGACATCGCGCGCTTCCTGCGCACGGGCGCGCCGATGGGCGGCCAGTGGGTGCTCGACATGACCACCTTCTCGATCTTCGGTTCGATCGTCGCGCGCATGGGCGACGTGTCGATGGCGGCGAGTCAGACGATGCTGCAGCTGCTGGCGTTCTCGTTCATGCAGGCCTTCGCGATCTCGATCGCGTGTGGGACGCTGGTCGGGCGCTACATCGGCGCCGGCGATCTCGAGTCCGCGGAGCGCAGCTATCGCTCGGCGCTGATGCTCGGGCTCGGGCTCACTGCGTTCATCGCGCTGCTGTTCCTGTCGGTTCCCGACGCGCTGCTCGGGCTCTTCAACCGCGATCGCGAGTTTCTCGCGCTCGGCCGGCCGCTGCTCGCGCTCGGCGCGTTCTTCCAGGTCGTCGACGCGGTGGGAATCATCGCGGGCGGAGCGCTGCGCGGCGCAGGTGACACTCGCTGGCCGTTCGTCGTGCAGTCGTCGCTGGCCTGGACCTTGCGACTCGCGGCGGTGGTCACCTTCGCCATCTATCTGCAAGGGGGGGTGTTCGGCGCCTGGCTCGGCGAGCTCCTGTACGTGCTCGCGCTCGCGTTCGCCTGGGTGCTGCGCTTCCGGGCCGGTCAGTGGAGGACCGTGCGCATCTAATCGCCGGGCGCTCGCGGTCGATAAGGGCGAGATGTCCGACGTGCGCGAGCCCATACCGCTCGATCCGACGAAGCTCGTCGTGGCGACGCTGTCGGACCCCGGCCGCGTGCGCACCGAGAATCAGGACTCGGTCGTCGCGCTCAGCAACGTGTCGAACGAGCGCTTGCTCGTCGTCGCCGACGGCATGGGCGGACATCGCGGCGGCGAGACCGCGAGCAAGCTCTGCGTCGACACACTCGGCCGCGCGTTCCGCGATCCCCACGGCACGCCGGAGGAGCGCCTGCGCCGCGGGCTCGAGCTCGCGAACGAAGAGGTCTACTCACACGCGCTCTCGAACCCCGATCTGAAGGGCATGGGCACGACCGCGGTCGCGCTGCTCTTCGGGTCGGGCACGCGCGGCGTGTGGCTGGCCTGGGTCGGTGACAGCCGCTGCTACCGGCTCCGCGACGGCGCGCTCGAGCCACTGACTCGCGACCACTCGCTGATGGCCGAGTGGATCGCGATGGGAGTGATTCGGCCCGAAGATGCGGAGGGCCACCCGCGCCGCCACGAGCTCACTCGCGCGATCGGCCAGGCGCCGGACGTCAGCGTCGAAGTCGTGCGCGTCGACGTGCAGGCCGGTGATCGCTTCCTGCTCTGCTCCGATGGCGTCCACTCGCCCATTCCCGATCGCGCCCTGAAGGCCGCGCTCGCAGGACACCCTCCCGAAGAGGCGGCGCGCGTGCTGATCGAGCGCGCGAACGCGAACGGCGGACCCGACAACGCGACGGTCGTGATCGCGGAGATCTCCCCCGAAGCGGTGGATGGCTCCGCGCTCGAGCAGCTGCCCGAGGTCCCGCTCGAGTTCGAGCTTCCCGCGCCGCCGCCGCCCATCGTGCCGCCGCCACCGCCGCCCGAGCCGGCGGCGACCGCCTCGCCCGATGACTCGACCGCGTCGCTCGGCTTCGCGCTCGAGCTCGAGCCGACCGCTCACTCGAGCGCCGCGATCGACGCCGCGCTGGCGGAGCTCGCATCCGCGCGCGGCGTAGCGGAGCTCGCCCCTGCGCTGGATTCGGATCCATCCGGCTCCGAGCTGCCGCAGATGTTCGAGACGTCGGCGGCGGAGGCGCCCGCGCCGGCCGCCGCCGCACCGCCCGAGCCCCCGTCGATCGAATTGTCCGCCGAAACGTCGTTCGCCGACTTGATGGACGACGAGCCGAGTGAGTCGCCGGCGCCCACGCCCCTGACTCCCGCAGCGCTGGAGCGCAGCGCTCCACAGCCGCTGGCGTTCGCGGCGCCGCCGATCGACTCCGCCTCGCTCATTGCGCCGACGCCGTCGCGGGAGATCCGGATTCCCCTGATGACGCCGGTGCGCGCGCGCCGCGGGCTACACGCGCCATCCGTGCTCGCGGGCCTCGCCGTCGGCGCGCTCGTCGCCGTCGCGGCTGCAGGCGTGTGGCTCTACACTGGAATGGGTCTCACGGGAGCGCGGCCGACGCCGCCGTCCACTGCCCCGTCGCTGCGCAGCGCCGTTCGACCGATGCCGCCCGCGCCGCCCGTGCCCGTCGCGAAGCCCGAGACAGCGGCGAAGCCCGAGACAGCGCCCGCTCCGGCGCCGCAGGCGGTCGCCCGCGCGGTGACTCCGCCCCCTCCCCCGGCTCGGCCCGCTGAAG
>JBIOJK010000016.1:0-40975 GCA_044450765.1 Myxococcota bacterium
ACTCAGCGGCGGCAGCACCCCGTGGGAGATGCTGCGCGCGCTGGCGGGCGAGGACGTGCCCTGGAGCAGCGTGCACCTGTTCCAAGTCGACGAGCGCGTGGCCCCCGCGGACGACCCGGCGCGAAATCTGACGCACCTGCGCGAGAGCCTGCTACAGCGTGCGCCGCTGCGCCCGGAGCAGGTGCACGCGATGCCGGTCGAGTCCGTCGAGCTCGAGGCCGGCGCCGCGCACTACGCGCAGGAGCTGCAGAGCTTCGCCGGCGCGCCCGCGGTGCTCGATCTCGTCCACCTCGGGCTCGGACCCGACGGTCACACCGCCTCGCTCGTGCCGGGCGATCCCGTGCTCGAAGTGATCGATCGCGACGTCGCAGTCACTGGACCCTACCAGGCGCGCCGGCGCATGACGCTGACTTATCCGGTACTTGCCCGCGCGCGCGAGATCCTCTGGCTCGTGACGGGCGCCGACAAGGCGGCGATGCTGGCGCGTCTGCGCGACGGCGACGCGGCGATCCCGGCCGGACGCGTGCGCGGGGATCGCGCGCTGGCGCTGGTCGACCGCGCCGCGGCGGGCGCCCTGGGGCGCGCCTGAGATGCGCATCGGCGTCGCAACCGACCACGGCGGGTTCGCGCTCAAGGGCGAGCTGGTCGCCAAACTGCGCGCCGCCGGACACGAGATCGTGGACTTCGGCGCGCACTCACTCGACCCCGCCGACGACTACCCCGACTTCGTGACTCCGCTGGCGCGCGCGGTCGCGGCCGGCGGCGTCGCGCGCGGCGTGGTGCTCTGCGGCAGCGGCGTGGGCGCGTCGATCTGCGCGAACAAGGTGCCCGGAGTCCGCGCCGCACTCGCCGCGGATCACTTCTCCGCGCGGCAGGGCGTCGAGGACGACCACATGAACGTCCTCTGCCTGGGCGGCCGGACGGTCGGCCCCGCGGTGGCCTGGGATCTGGTGCAGAACTTCCTCGCGGCCGAGTTCAGCCAGGCCGAACGCCACCTGCGGCGACTGGCCAAAGTCGCGTCGCTGGAGGCAAAGTGACTCCCGAGGCCCTCGACCAGCTCGCGATCGACACGATCCGCACGCTCTCGATCGACGCGGTGCAAGCCGCGAAGTCGGGTCACCCCGGCACGCCGATGGCGCTGGCGCCGCTCGTCTACACGCTCTGGAACCGGGTGATGCGCTTCGATCCCGCGGACCCCATCTGGCCCGATCGCGACCGCTTCGTGCTCTCGAACGGCCACGCGTCGATGCTGCTGTGGTCGGTCCTGCACCTCTCGGGCACGCGCGCGGTGAACGCCGACTACGAGAGACTCGGCCAGCTCTCGGTCACGCTGGACGACATCCGGCGCTTCCGGCAGCTCGGAAGTCACGCGCCCGGGCACCCCGAGTACCACTGGGTGTCCGGCGTCGAGACCACGACCGGACCGCTGGGCCAGGGGGTCGCCACCAGCGTCGGCATGGCGATCGCGGAGCGCTGGCTGGCGAGTCACTACAATCGCCCCGGCTTCGAGCTCTTCGACTACGACGTGTACGCCGTGTGTGGCGACGGCTGCCTGATGGAGGGCGTCGGCGCCGAGGCCGCGTCTCTCGCCGGGCACCTCGGGCTCGATCACCTGTGCTGGATCTACGACAACAACCACATCACGATCGAGGGCAGCACCTCGCTCGCGTTCACGGAAGACGTCGCGGCGCGCTTCCTCGGCTACGGCTGGAACGTGCTGCGCGTCGGCGATGCGAACGACCTCGAGCGCATCGAGCGCGCGATCCGGGTGTTCCGCGAGACCCGGCACCGCCCCACGCTGATCATTCTGGACAGTCACATCGGCTACGGCTCCCCGCACAAGCAGGACAGCGCCGCGGCGCACGGCGAGCCGCTCGGCGACGACGAGGTGCGACTCACGAAGCGCGGCTACGGCTGGCCCGAAGACGCGCAGTTCCTCGTCCCTGACGGCGTCCGCGAGCACTTCGCCGCGGGCATCGGCGCGCGCGGGGCCGAATCACGGCGCCGCTGGACGGAGCTCTTCGCGAGCTACCGCGACGCATTCCCGGCGCTCGCGGTCGAGATCGAGCAGATGCAGCGGCGCGAGCTGCCCGCGGGCTGGGATCGCGACCTGCCCGTGTTCGCGGCGGACGCGAAGGGCGTCGCCGGCCGCGACGCATCGGGACAAGTGCTGAACGCGCTCGCGCGCAACGTGCCCTGGCTGCTCGGGGGCTCGGCCGATCTCGCCCCGTCGAACAAGACCGCGCGCTTGTTCGAGGGCGCCGGCGACCTGCAAGCCGAGTCACCCGGCGGAAGGAACTTGCACTTCGGGATCCGCGAGCACGCGATGGGCGCGATCCTGAACGGGCTCTCGCTCTCGAAGCTGCGCCCCTTCGGGGCGACGTTCTTCATCTTCAGCGATTATCTGCGGCCCGCGCTCCGGCTCTCCGCGCTGATGGAGCTGCCGACCCTCTTCGTCTTCACGCACGACGCCATGGGCGACGGCGAGGACGGCCCGACTCATCAGCCGGTCGAACAGCTCGCCTCGCTGCGCGCGATCCCCGGGCTGATCACGCTGCGCCCGGGCGACGCGAACGAAGTCGTCGAGGCGTACCGCTGCGCCATGCAGCTGCGGCACGGGCCGGCGGCGCTCGTGCTCTCGCGCCAACCGCTGCCGACTCTGGACCGCCAGCGCTACGCGGCCGCTTCCGGCGTCGCGCGCGGCGGCTACGTGCTCGCCGATTCCCCCGGCGCGGCGCCCGAGCTGATCCTGATCGCGACCGGCAGCGAGCTTGGCCTCGCAGTGCAGGCGCACGAGCAGCTGCGCAGCGAGGGGATTCGCTCGCGCGTGGTCTCGCTGCCGTCGTGGGAGATCTTCGAGCACCAGACGCCCGAGTACCGCGCCGGCGTGCTGCCCGCGAACGTGCGCGCGCGCATCGCGATCGAACAGGCGTCCACGTTCGGATGGGAGAGGTACGTGAGCACGGAGGGCCGCATCATCGGCATGCGCACCTTCGGCGCATCGGCGCCGCTCAAGGAGCTGCAGAAGCGCTTCGGCTTCGAGCCGGAGCGCGTGATTGCAGCTGCGCACGAGCTGCTCGCGAGGCCATGACTGCAGTCGCGCGCGCGCGCGTTCGCCCGCTGGGTCTGGTAGGATGCGCGTACGGGGGAGCCGCACACAGCGGAAAGCGCGGTCTAGCCAGTGTCGGAACGCACGACCAAAGGAGCTCCCCAAGTGTCTCACCGTTTCCTCTCGGTTCTCGTCGCCATCGGCCTCGCCGCCGGATCGGTCGCCTGTGGCAAGCAGAGCGCCCCTGAGGCGCGCGGGCCGGAGGTGGTCGTCGCGCCGGTCGAGAAGCGGGACGTCGAGATCTACAGCGAGTGGGTCGGGACGACGACCGGCGCGGTGAACGCGGAGATCTATCCCAAGATCCAGGGATATCTGCTGAAGCAGGCGTACGCCGACGGCGTGCAGGTGAAGGCCGGGCAGCTGCTGTTCCAGATCGATCCGCGCCAGTTCCAGGCGGCGCAGGACGTGGCGCAGGGCCAGCTGCAGCGCGCGCAGGCCGCACTGGGCAAGGCGGAGCAGGACGTGACCCGCTACACGCCCCTCGCCGCGCAGGGCGCAGTGAGTCAGCAGGAGCTCGACGACGCGATCCAGGCGCGACTCGGCGCGCGCGCGCAGTTGGTTTCGGCCCGCGCCTCGCTCGACGACGCGAAGCTCAACCTGGCGTGGACCGAGGTGAAGTCGCCGGTCGACGGGGTCGCGGCGATCGCCTCGGCGCAGGTCGGCAACCTCGTGGGGCCGACGACGCTGCTGACGAGCGTCTCGCAGCTCGACCCGATCAAGGTGAGCTTCCCCGTCAGCGAGGTCGAGTATCTGCGCTTCGCCGACGTCATCGCGGCGCAGGTGAAGAGCGGAGAAGTGACTCAGAAGACGGGGCTCGCGCTGATCCTGGCCGACGGCAAGCGCTATCCCGAGACGGGTCGCTTCGACAGCGTGAACCTGGCGGTGAGTCAGACCACGGGCACGATCACGCTGCAGGCGGCCTTCCCGAACCCGAACAACATCCTTCGGCCGGGTCAGTTCGCGAAAGTGCGCGCCGTGACACAGCAGCTCCCCGGCGCGCTCGTGATCCCGCAGCGCGCCGTGCGCGATCTGCAGGGCATCAGTCAGGTGGCCGTCGTCGGTTCCGAAGAGAAGGTGACGTTCAAGAACATCAAGCTCGGCCCCGCGACCGGAAGTGACTACGTCGTCGCCGAAGGGCTCAGCGCCGGCGAGCGGATCGTCGTCGAGGGGCTGCAGAAGATCCGCGACGGCATCGCGGTGACGGCCTCGGCGGCGCTCGCGCCGGTCGGCGCGCCCGCGACGCCGGCGGCGGAGAAGCCCGCGGCGGAACCAGGCACCTAGCGGATGTCGCGCTTCTTCATCGACCGGCCGATCGTCGCGATCGTGATCTCGATCCTGACGGTGATCGGCGGGATCGTGATGATCGGGCGCCTGCCGATCGCCCAGTACCCGGACATCGTTCCGCCGATCATCCAGATCAAGACGACTTACACGGGCGCGGATGCGCTCGCGGTAGAGCAGTCGGTGGCCACGCCGATCGAGCAGCAGGTGAACGGCGTCCAGGGCATGATCTACATGAAGTCGATCAACGGCAGCGACGGCACCATGACGCTGCAGGTCAGCTTCGAGGTCGGCACGGACGTCAACCTGGACCAGGTGTTCGCGCAGAACCGGCTGTCTCAGGCGACGTCGCAGCTGCCGCCGTCTGTGACTCAGTACGGCACGACCGTGCAGCAAACAGTCGGCCTGCCGCTGCTCGTGATTCCGATCTACTCGCCCGACGGGACCTACGACGCGAACTTCCTCGGCAACTACGCGACGATCAACATCAACAACGAGCTCGCGCGCATCCCGGGCGTGGGTCAGGTGCTGCTCTTTGGCACCGCCGATTACTCGATGCGCGTCTGGGTCCGCCCCGACACGCTCGCGAAGCTGCAGCTCACCGTCACGGACCTGATGAGCGCGATCCAGGCGCAGAACGTCGTGAACCCCGCGGGCCAGATCGGCGCCGAGCCCGCGCCTCCGGGCCAGGAGTTCACCTACACGGTCACCGCTCAGGGTCGGCTCGTCGACGCGGAACAGTTCGGCAACATCATCGTGCGCGCGAATCCGGACGGGTCACTCGTGCGGCTGAAGGACGTGGCGCGCATCGAGCTCGGCTCGATCACCTACATGCAGCGCGGCCGCTACAACGGCAAGCCCGCGACGATCATCGCCGTGTACCAGGCGCCCGGCTCGAACGCGCTGGCGACGGCGAACGCGCTGAAGGCGCAGATGGCGAAGACCGCCGCCAGCTTCCCGAAGGGGCTCGAGTACGCGATCGCGCTCGACACCACCCTGCCGGTGAGCGAGGGCATCAACGAGATCGTGCACACGCTGGTCGAGGCGCTCGTGCTCGTGATCCTCGTCGTCTACCTGTTCCTGCAGGGCTGGCGCGCGACCCTGATTCCGCTGATCGCCGTCCCGGTGTCGCTGATCGGAGCGTTCCTGGTCTTCCCGATGCTGGGCTTCTCGATCAACACGCTCTCGCTGCTCGGGCTCGTGCTCGCGA
Source organism: Myxococcota bacterium (assembly GCA_044450765.1). Classification (GTDB taxonomy): domain Bacteria; phylum Myxococcota_A; class UBA9160; order SZUA-336; family SZUA-336; genus VGRW01. Next base: position 5,601 of record JBIOJK010000016.1, read on the forward strand.
TCGGCCTGGTCGTCGACGACGCGATCGTCGTCGTCGAGGCGGTCGAGGTGCACATCGAGCACGGTCTCGCCCCGCGCGAAGCGACGATCAAAGCAATGGAAGAAGTGACTGCGCCGGTCATCGGCATCGCGCTGATCCTCGCCGCGGTCTTCGTCCCCGCGGGCTTCATGACCGGGATCACCGGGCGGCTCTACCAGCAGTTCGCGATCACGATCGCGATCTCGGTGCTGATCTCCGCGTTCAACGCGCTCACCCTCTCGCCGGCGCTCTCCGCGCTGTTGCTGCGCCCGAAGCAGCCGTCCACGGGGCTGCTCGGGCGCTTCTTCGCCGCGTTCAACCGCGTGTTCGAGCGCGCGACCGCGGGCTACGTGAACGTCTCGGCGAGCGGGATCAAGCGCGCGGCGCGCTCCATGCTGCTGCTCGTCGGCATGACCGTGATCGCCGTCGGAGTCGGGCGCCTGTTGCCGACTTCCTTCGTGCCGAGCGAGGACCAGGGCTACTTCTTCATGCAGCTCCAGCTGCCCGACGGCGCGTCTCTGCAGCGAACCGACGTCGCCGCGCGCCAGGTCGAGGACGTGCTCAAGGAGACGAAGGGCCTCCAGAGCTACACGACGATCGTCGGCTTCAGTCTGCTGGCGAACATCTCGGCGACTTACAACGGCTTCTACTTCGTGCAGCTCGATCCGTGGGGCGAGCGCGGCGCGCGCACCGCCGACGTGATCATGCAAGAGATCAACGCGAAGCTGCGCGCGCTGCCGAACGCGCAGGCCTTCGCGTTCGCCCCGCCGGCGATCCCCGGCGTCGGAAACGCCGGCGGCTTCGACGTGATGATCCAGGACCGCAGCGGCAGCGACGTCAAGTATCTCACGCAGAACGTCGAGCGCTTCATCGCGGCCGCGAGCAAGCGGCCCGAGCTCGCCGGCGCGCTCACCGTGTTCCGCCCCGCGGTGCCGCAGCTGTTCGCGGACGTGAACACCGACAAGGTCTACAAGCTCGGCGTCAGCGCGCAGGACGTGTACCAGACACTGCAGGCGGAGCTCGGCTCGGCCTACGTGAATCAGTTCAACCGCTTCGGCCGCATCTGGAAGGTCTTCCTGCAGGCCGAGCCCGAGTTCCGACTGACTGCCGACGACATCGGCAAGTTCTACGTGCGGAACAAGGACCAGCAGATGGTCCCGCTCTCCACGCTGGTGACGACGCACTCGTCGTCGGGACCGGCGTTCACCAACCGCTACAACCTGTACCGCAGCGTCGAGGTGCTGGGGAACCCCGCGCCCGGCTTCAGCAGCGGACAGGCGATGGCCGCGGTCGAGGCGGTCGCGAAGGAAGTGCTGCCGAGCGACATCAGTTACGCGTGGACCAACATGTCGTATCAGGAGGCGACGGCGGGTGGCAGCGCAGCCACTTTCGCGCTCTCGATCGTCTTCGTGTTCCTGATTCTGGCGGCGCTCTACGAGAGCTGGTCGCTGCCGTGGAGTGTCTTGCTCACGACCCCGGTGGCCGTCTTCGGCGCGTTCCTCGGCATCTGGCTGCGCCGGCTCGACAGCGACGTGTTCTCGCAGATCGGGCTCGTCATGCTGATTGGCTTGGTCGCGAAGAACGCGATCCTGATCGTCGAGTTCGCCAAGCTGGAGCTCGAGAAGGGCGAGAAGTCACTCGTCGACGCGACGCTCGCCGGGGCGAAGCTGCGGCTGCGCCCGATCCTGATGACGAGCTTCGCGTTCATCCTGGGCTGCGTGCCGCTCTGGATCGCGTCCGGTTCGGGGGCGATCTCGCGCCAGAGCATCGGCACGACGGTGGTCTCGGGCATGCTCGCGGCCACGTTCATCGCCATCTTCCTGGTGCCGGTGCTGTTCGTGCTGTTCGAGCGGCTGGCCGAGCGCGGCGGAGGCTCGCACCCTGCCCCGCCGTCCGCGCCCCCGCCGGGCGCAGCGGGTCACTGATGCGCCGTCGATCGCTCGCCGCCGCACTCGCGATCGCCCTGGCACCGGCGTGCGCGGTCGGCCCCGACTATGTGCGACCGGAAGTGACTCCCCCGGCGGAGTTCCGCAGCCAGGTGACTTCGGCCGACGCGGCGTCGATCGCCGACCTTCCCTGGTGGGAGGTCTTCGACGATCCGGTCTTGCAGGAGCTGATCGTCGAGTCCCTCGGCGCGAACTACGATCTCGCTACGGCCGTGTACCGCGTGCGGCAGGCGACCGCGCAGGTCGGCGTCGCGCAGTCGGGGTTCTATCCGCGAATCGGCTACGAGGGCAGCGCCGGGCGGACGCGCCGGCCGGAGCTGCCGAGCCTGCCGGCGGACACGTTCGACGTGTTCTACGGCGCATTCTCGCTCGCGTGGGAGCTCGACGTCTGGGGCCGGATCCGCCGCTCGAGTGAGTCTTCGCAGCAGCAGCTGCTCGCCACCGAAGAGGTGCGCCGCGGCGTGCTCCTCTCGCTCGTGACCAGCGTTGCGCAGGAGTATCTCAAGCTGCTCGAGCTCGACCGCGAGGTCGAGGTCACGCAGCAGAGCATCCAGGCGTTCCAGGAGACCGTCGACCTCTACACGCGCCGCTTCAAGGGCGGCGTCGGCAACCAGCTGCAGGTCTCGCGGGCCGAGGCGGCGCTCGCACAGGCGCAGGCGGTGCTGCCGGATCTGGAGCGCCGCATCGCGATCGAAGAGAACACGATCTCGCTGCTGCTCGGCCGCGCCCCGGGTCCGATCCCGCGCGGCAAGCCACTGATCGAGCGCCCCGCGGCGCCCTCGACGCCTCCCGGACTGCCTTCCGCGCTGCTCGAGCGGCGGCCCGACGTGCTCGAGGCCGAGGCCCAGATCGCGAGCTCGAACGCCCTGGTCGGCGTCTCGATCGCGAACTTCTTCCCCCAGATCGGACTCACGGGTCTCTACGGCGCCCAGAGCGCCGAGCTGCACGACCTGGTGAAGTCGAACTTCAACCTGTGGAACTACGCCGGCAACGTGGCGGGGCCGCTGTTCCAGGGCTTCGAGCTTCTCGAGCGCTACCGCAGCCAGGTCGCGGACTGGGAGCAGACCAAGGCGCAGTACCAGCAGACCGTGATCAATGCCCTGGCCGAGGTCTCCGACGCTCTCTCCGCTCAGTCGCGGCTCGCCGAGGCGAGCGAAGCGCAGGGGCGCGCGGTGAGCGCCTACCAGCAGTCAGTGACTCTCGCGCGCGTCCGCTTCGACCACGGTCTGGCGAACTACTACGAGGTGCTCGAAGCGCAGCAGCAGCTGTTTCCGGCGGAGCTCGTGCTCGCGCAGTTCCAGCGCGATCAGCTGCTCACGGTCGTGACGCTCTACCGGGCGCTGGGCGGCGGCTGGAAGGTGCCCGACGACCAGTGGACGCAGAAGCCGTGAGCCCGGGCTCACTCGCCGCGCGAGCCGTCCGAGAGGATCGCGCGGATCTGTGAGACCTGCGCGTTGATCTCGGCGATCGAGTGGCCCGCGCCGCTCGCGAAATCGCGCGTCTTCTGGGCAGCCGCGCGCACGGAGTCGACCTTGCGCCGCAGCGAGCCCGCGCCGGTCGAAGCGTGCGCGGCGTTGCGCGAGATCTCGTTGGTGCCGCTCGACAGCTCGTCGGTCGTGCGCGCGACGTTCTGAGTCGTCGACGCGGCGCGCTGGACCGAGGAGGTGATCTCGTCGGCGCGCCCGGCCGCGGTTCCGACCGACGACGAGATCTCGGCGCTGGTCGCCGTCTGCTGCTCGACCGCGGTCGCGATCGTCTGAGTCGCCTCGCGCATGGTCTGGATGATCACGCCGATCCGCTCGATCGAGCTGACCGCGCCCTCCGTGGTGCGGCGGATGCCGTCGACCTTGCTCGCGATCTCCTCCGTCGCCGCGCCGGTCTGTCGCGCGAGCTCTTTCACCTCGTTCGCGACGACCGCGAATCCCTTGCCCGCGTCGCCCGCGCTCGCGGCTTCGATCGTGGCGTTCAGCGCGAGCAGATTCGTCTGGTCTGCGATGTCGTTGATCACGTCGACGACGCGGCCGATCTCGCGCGCCGCGGTTCCGAGCACGGCGACCGTCTGATTCGTCTCTTCGGCCAGGCGCGCGGCCTGAACCGCGACGTCCGCGGAGTGGTGACAGCTCGAGGACACGTCGCGCAGCGAAGCGCTCATCTCCTCGACCGCGGTGTTCACGGAGCGGATCGAGTCGTTGAAGGTCTCGATCGCCGAGACCGCGGAGCTCATGTGCTCCGAGACTGCGCCCGCGCCCTTGGCGACGTCGCGCACGTTGACGCTCGACTCCTCGACCGCGGCGGCCACGGCCTGGATCGCGGAGATCGTCGTCTCACTGGCGTCGTGCATCTCCTCGGTGTCGCGCAACAGCCCGGTCGCCGCCTGCTCGAGTGTCTCGGTCGCGGGCGCGAGCGCCCCGCACACGCGCGCCAGCGCTTCTGCCGCCGCGCGCACGCGACCGGCGTCCGCCCGCAGCGGAGTGACTCGCGCCTCCGCGCCGCGCAGCGCGCGCAGGAGCTCGCCCGCGGGCAGTCCCTGCAGCAGGCGCCGCAGGTGCGCCTCGTCGCCAGCCTCGAAGGCGGCCGCCACCTCTTCCAGCGGCGCCAGCACGTTGCCGCGAATCCAGAGCCAGCCCCCCGCGACGGCGACGATCGCGGTCGCGCCGAAGAGCCAGCGCAGCGCGTCGCTCCAAGCGGCCGGGCCGAGCTCGCCGGCCGCGAAGAGCGCGCCGAGCGCCGCCAAGGAGGCCCAGGCCATCGTCGAGAGAGTGCGGCCGGTTCGCCGATCGTGGGACTTCATGCGCCGCTCTCGACGCACTGGAGGATCTTGGTGGCCAGTGTCTCGGGCTGGAAGGGCTTGGTGAGATAGTGCTTCGCGCCCGCTTCGATCGCCTCGATCATCTTGCGGCGCTCGGACTCCGTGGTGAGCATGATGACCGGGATCTTCGAGAGACCGGGCCGATCCTTCACGGCGCGCAGGAACTCGATCCCATTCATCTCGGGCATGTTCCAGTCGAGCAGGATCAGCTGCACGTCGTCGTGCTCCTTCAGCCGATCGAAGGCCTCGACGCCGTTCGCCGCCGGGACGGCCTCGTGCCCGAGCATTTCGAGGATCTGCTCGATCACTTTGCGCATGATCGCGGAGTCATCGACGACCAACACCTTCATCTCAGGATTCCTTCAACCGGTAGTACGTGGACCGGCCATGGCGGACGACGTCGAAGTCGCCGCTGTAGAGCTCGAGTGTCTCGGTGGCGCCCGCGGCCAGCGCGCCCTCGGAGCGCATCACCTGGGCGGCCTTCGCCAGGATGTTCCGCTTCCAGGCGGCGGCGAAGTAGATCAACACGTTGCGCAGCAGCACGACGTCGAAGACGCCGAGATTGCCGAACGAGTCGAGCAGGTTCAGGCGCTTGAAATGCACGAGCTTGCGCACGTCGTCGCGCAGGACGGAGATGCGGCCGTCGAGCTTGAAGTACTGCTCGCGCAAGCGCAGCGGCAGCCCGCGGCGCATCGAGATCGGGTCGTAGCGCGCCGCGTCGGCGATCGCGAGCGCGTTGCGGCTGATGTCGGTCGCGAGAATGTCGAAGCTGTCGGCGCGAAAGCCGCGCAGCTCGCCGGTGCGCTCCATCTCGAGCAGCAGCAGCGCGATGGTGTACGGCTCCTGGCCCGTCGAGCTCGCGGCCGACCAGATCGAGACGCGGGTGCGGCCGTCCTGGCGCGCGCGCTCGAGCGTCTCGGGAATGATCACCTGGCGCACCGTCTCCCAGAACGGCATGTCGCGGAACCACGACGTCTCGTTCGTGGTCATGTCGTCGATGATCCGGTCGCGCAGGCTCGGGCCCGCGCTCTTCGCCTTGTGGTAGAACTCGCCGAAACTCGCGCAGCCGGTCTCGACGACCACCTCCCGCAGACGTGTCTCGACGAGATACATCTTCGCGTCCTCGAGCGAGATCCCGCACCAGGTCTCGATCAACCCGCGCAACAGATCGAACTCGTGTCGTTCGAGACTCGGGACGTTCATCGCACCTTTGCGATCTCCTGCACGCGGCCCGCCAGATCGTCGAGCGCGACGACCTCGTCGGCCTCGCCGCCCTCGATCACCGAGCGCGGCATTCCGTAGACGGCGCAGCTGGCCTGATCCTGCGCGATGCACCAGCCGCCGCGCTGGCGAACGGCGCGCGCGCCGTCGAGACCGTCCGCGCCCATGCCCGTCATCACGACGCAGAGGGCGCGGCCCGGAACCGCTTCGGCGAGTGACTTGAACAGCACGTCGACCGACGGCCGGAACGAGTTCACCGGCTTCGCGGTCGTGAGTCGCACGAACGGCTCCGCATCGCCGGCCGCGATCTCGAGGTGCTTGCCGCCGGGCGCGACCAGCACTTCGCCGGCGCGCAGCGGGCGACCGTCCTCGGCCTCGCGCACGCGCAGCTTCGAGCGGCGGTCGAGCGAGGTCGCGAGCGACGCCGTGAAGCGCGCCGGCATGTGCTGCACGATCAGCACCGGGACGCGCAGGTCGGCGGGCAGCTTGGGAATCAGCTCAGCCAGCGCGCTGGGGCCGCCGGTCGAGCTGCCGATCGCCACGACGTCGATCGCGGGCACTTTGCCGCGCGCCTGCTTCGGCTTGGGCGGCGCCTTCGCCGGCCGCGCGCGCTGCGCGCGGCCTTCGCGGAACGCCGCGATCACGCCCGAGAGCGGCTCGCGCAGCGCCGCGAAGCCATCTTCGCCGGCCTTCACCTGGGGCTTGGTCACGAAGTCGAACGCGCCCGCCTGCAGCGCGTCCATCGTGACGTTCGCGCCGTTCGTCGTCAGGCTCGACACCATGATGATGCCCGCGTCGGGCAGGAGTGACCGCAGCTTCGGCATCGCCTCGACGCCGCCCATCACCGGCATCTCGACGTCGAGCAGGATCACGTCCGGGCGCAGCTCGGTCGCCTTCGCGATCGCGTCCTTGCCGTCCGTCGCGGTGCCGACACACTTCACGTCGGGCATCTCGCGCAGGCATCCCTGCACGAGGCTGCGGTAGATCGCACTGTCGTCGACGATCAGAACCTTGAGCTGCTCCGTCATCCCCTACTCCGCGTCGCTCTGCTGCAGCAGCGCGCTCGGATTCACCAGGCGAATCACCTGGTCTTTGAGCTGCACCACTGCCGCCAAGAGATGGTCGTTCTTACCGGACTGATCGGGCGGAGCCGGGGCGATCTGATCCTCGGAAACCGTGATCACGTCCGAGATGCGGTCGACCCACAAACCCGCGAGCTCGTCGTTGGTGGCGAGCTCCGAGAGGCCGAGACTCGCGAGGTCCGCGTTGGTCTTGAGAATCATCAGGCGCGTGCTCTTCTTGAGCTCGCGCGCCGGATAGCCCAGCCGGACCGCGGGATCGATCACCGTCACGATCTGTCCGCGCAAGTTCATCAGACCGCGCACGGCCGCGGGCGCGCCGCGGGCGGGCGTGATCTGGACCTGCCGGTTGATCTCGCGCACGGTGAGGATGTCGATCCCGTAGCACTCGTCGCCCAGGTAGAACGTGCAGAAGCGCCGCTCCGCGGAGGCCGCCGCGTTCACGATGTCCTCTCGATTCCCGCCGCCTCGAGCAGCCGCGCAGCGTCGAGGAAGAGCGTGAGTCGGTCCTCGATGATCGCGGAGCCCGCGAGGCCAGGCGCGTTCAGCTGTGAGTTGTCCGGCTGCGCGTCCGACTCGAGCGTGTCGACGATGCGCACCGCGATGATGCCCGCCTCGAGTCCCTCGAGGCGCGGGATCAGGACGAAGAACTCGTCTGCCTCCTCGCCGCCGCCGCGCACGGGCAGCACGTCCTCGAGTCTGACGAGCGGGATCGTGCGGCCGCGGTGCTTCAGGAAGCGGCGCGTGCCGACCCACTCGACCTGCGGCTTCTCCACGCGCTCCAGGCGCAGCAGGTCGCGCAGCGGCATCGCGAAGCGCTCGTCCGCCGCGTTCGAGAACACGACGAGCGAGCGCCGCTCCGCCTTCGGCGCGGCCGGCTCCGCCGTCTCGGCGCGCCGCGAGTTCTCCTCAGTGACTTCGTCGAAGCGGATCTGCGCCCGCTTCGCGATCCCGAGCGTGTCCAGGATCATCGCGACGCGGCCGTCGCCCAGAATCGTGGCGCCCGCGTACCAGCCGCACTCGGACAAGTAACTCGAGACCGGCTTGACGACGATCTCCTCGCTGTCGTGGAGCTCGTCGACGACCAGGCCGAACAGGTGCGCGCCGCTGCGCAGCACGACGACGTTCGCTCGCGTCCGCTTCTGCTCGGGCGGGCGGATGCCGAGACACTGCCCCAGGCGCACCAGCGGCAGCAAGTCGCCGCGCAGCCGCAGCACCTCGCTCGAGCGGATGCGCTCGATCTGCTCGGCCTCTCGCTTCAAGCGCACGACCTCGACGACGTTGATCTGCGGGATCGCGAAGCGCTCGGAGTCGACCGACACGATCAGCGACGGGATGATCGCGAGCGTGAGCGGCAAGTGGATGCGCAGCCGGGTGCCTTCACCGATCGCGCTCGAGACCTCGATCTGGCCGCCCAGGTTCTGGATGTTCGTGCGCACGACGTCCATGCCGACGCCGCGGCCGGAGACGTCGGAGATCTCCTTCGCCGTCGAGAGACCTGGCTGGAAGATCAGCGCGACGGCGTCCTTCTCGGAGAGCGAGAGCGCCTGCTCGCGGGTGATCGCGCCGCGCGACATCGCGGCTTCCTTGACGCGCTCGGGGTCGATGCCGCGGCCGTCGTCCTGGACCTCGATCACGACGCGCCCGCGCTCGTGATACGCGCGCACCACGACGTTTCCCGTCTCCGGCTTGCCCAGCACGGTGCGGCCCTTGGGATCCTCGAGGCCGTGGTCGACGGCGTTGCGCAGCATGTGAGTCATCGGGTCGGCGAGCGCCTCGATGATCGAGCGGTCGAGCTCGACGTCGCCGCCCGTCATCTCGAGCTCGACGCGCTTGCCGAGCCGGTGCGCGATGTCTCGAACCAGGCGCGGCATGCGATCGAAGAGCACGCGGATCGGCTGCATCCGCGTGTTCATGATGTTCTCCTGCATCTCGGTGGTGATGAGATCCAGGTTCTGCAGCACCGACTTTACACCTTGCTGTGTAGAGCTCTCGAGCAGCTGGCGCATCTGATTGCGCCCGAGCACGAGCTCGCCAGCGAGATTCATCAGCTTGTCGAGCAGTGCCAGCGAGACGCGAATCGTGTCGGCGCGCCGCTCGCCGCCCGCGGCGACGTCGGAGTCCAGGGGATCGGCGCCGCCGGGCGCGCGGTCGGCCGCGTCTCGCGGCTCCTCTTCTTCGAACGGGTGCGCGGGCAGCTCGGCGTCGGCGAGTCTCTGGCCCTGCGCGGCGGCGATCGCTTCGGCCTGCTCGATCGTGAGCAGGCCGAGGGCGATCGCGGTCGCGCTGAACGAGCGCCGCAGGAGCGACGCGCGCTGGGCTCGCAGCACTTCGCGGCGCTGTGAGTCGTTCAGGAAGCCGAGGTCGACGGCGATCTGGCCGAAATACAGCGGTAGCGGTCGCTGCGTGTCGGGCAGCGGGAACTCGTCGACCGCTCCGTCGACCCCCGACGTGATCGCGGAGAGCGCTCCGGCCGGAAGCCCGACTGCCTCGGCCAGCAGATCGGGCTCGAGCGGAGACGCGACCACGACGCTCTTCTTCTCGCCCGGCTCGGGCACGCGTTCGCCGTAGCGATCGAGCGCGGCGAGCAGCTTCGCGCGGTCGCGCTTCTTCTGCGGCAGAGTGAGTCTCACGAGGTGATTGCCGCGCCGGCGCTGCTGCGCGCAGGCCTCCTGGAACGGATCGGCGGGAGTCACCCTGGCCGCCTCCGGCGAGCCGCCGCGCTCGACCAGCGCGGTGAGCGCCGCGCACAGCGCGTCGGCGCGGTCTCCCTCGCCGTCGGGCAGCGCGTTCAGCATGCGGCGGAGCGCATCGACGCCGCGCAGCAGCGGGTCGGCCATCGCCGGCAGGAACTCGAAGGCGCCGTCGCGCAGCCGCATCAGGAGACTCTCGAGCGCGTGCGACAGAGCCGAGACGTTCTCGAGCCCGAGGAATCCGGCGGCGCCCTTGATGCTGTGGATCGCGCGGAAGATCTCGTTCAGCGAGTCCGCGCCGCCGCTCCCGCGCTTCTCCATCTCGAGCAAGAGCGGCTCGGCCGCCTCGAGATGCTCGAGTGACTCGGTGACGAACTCCGCGATCAGGGTCGGATCGGAAACCAACTGAGCCTCACTACTTGCGGGATCCGGGCGAGCAGAGCTCGGCGACTCGCCTGCGCACCGCTGCGCGGTGCTCTGCGCTTCGCTCGCGCTGCCGCTCAATCCATCGGTCGCGCGGAAGCGGGGCTTGCGAGGCGCAGCTGCGCCATCGCCGACACTCGCGTCAGGTCAGGACGGGCGAGTCAGAGGAGCTGGCGCAGCACGTAGGGCAGGATCCCGCCGTGCCGGTAGTAGTCGAGCTCGCGCGGCGTGTCGATGCGGACGGTGACGCGGAAGGCCTTCTCGGCGCCGCCGTCGCCGCGCGCGCGCACGACGAGCGACTGGCGCGGGCGCAGGTTCGCGAGCCCCTCGATGTCGAACAGCTCGCGGCCGGTGAGGCCGAGCGAGGCCGCGCTCGCGCCGTCGGCGAACTCGAGCGGCAGCACGCCCATCCCGACCAGGTTCGAGCGGTGGATGCGCTCGAAGCTCTTCGCGATCGCGGCGCGCACGCCGAGCAACAGGGTGCCCTTGGCCGCCCAGTCGCGCGACGAGCCCGTGCCGTACTCTGCGCCGGCGATCACCACCAGCGGCACGCCGGCGCGCGCGTAGCGGCGCGACGCCTCGAAGATCGTCGTCACGTCGCCGTCGGGCAGGAAGGTGGTGAACTCGCCCTCCGTCCCCGGTGCGAGCAGATTGCGCAGCCGCGTGTTCGCGAACGTTCCGCGCAGCATGACCTCGTAGTTGCCGCGCCGCGCCCCGTAGGAGTTGAAATCGGCGTGAGTCACTCCGCGCTCGAGCAGCCACAGTGCCGCCGGGCTCTCCGGCGAGATCGAGCCCGCGGGCGAGATGTGGTCGGTGGTGACCGAGTCGCCGAGCAGCGCCAGGACACGCGCGCCGCGCACGTCGAGCGGGTGCTGCGGCTGGCGAGTGACTCCCTCGAAGAACGGTGGCTTGCGGATGTAAGTCGACTCGGGCACCCACGCGTAGCGATCGCCCGCCGCGATCCGGATCGCCCGCCACGCCTCGTCGCCCTGGAACACGTCCGCGTAGCGGCGCTGGAACATCTCGCGCTTCACCGAGCTCGCAACCGTGCGCTGAACCTCGGCCGGGCTCGGCCAGAGCTCCGACAGCATGACCGGCCTGCCGTTCTTGTCGCGACCGAGCGGCTCGCGGGTCAGGTCGAGGTCGATGCGGCCGGCCAGCGCGTAAGCCACGACGAGCGGAGGCGACGCGAGATAGTTGGCGCGCACCTGCGAGTTGATGCGGCCCTCGAAGTTGCGGTTGCCGGACAGCACAGATACGGCGACCAGGCCGCCCTCGGAGATCGCCGCCGAGACCGGGTCCGGCAGCGGGCCGCTGTTTCCGATGCAGGTCGTGCAGCCGTAGCCGACGACGTGGAAGCCGAGCTTCTCGAGCGGGGTCAGCAGGCCCGACTGAGTCAGATAGTCGGTCACCACGCGCGAGCCCGGCGCGAGGCTCGTCTTCACCCAGGGCTGTACCGCGAGCCCGCGCTCGACAGCGTTCTTCGCGAGCAGACCCGCCGCGGTGAGCACGTTCGGATTCGAGGTGTTCGTGCAGCTCGTGATCGCGGCAATCACGATGCTGCCGTGCGCGAGCTCCGCTCCGGCGCCGCCCCGCAGCGGCACGCGCCGTGCGAGCGCCGCGGCGTCGGGCGGGACCTTGCCGCCGACCAGCTTCGGCAGCGCCGCGGCGAACTCGCGCTTCTCGTCGCCGAGCGGCACGCGGTCCTGCGGCCGCGAGGGGCCGGCGATACAGGGAGTCACCGAGTCGAGATCGAGAGACAGGAGCGAGCTGAACTCGGGATCGGGCGAGTCCGGCGTCGCGAACACGCCCTGCGCGCGTGCGTACGCCTCGACCAGCGCGATCTGCTCGTCGCTGCGGCCGGTGAGTCGCAGATACTCGATGGTCTTGTCGTCGATCGGGAAGTAGCCGATCGTCGCGCCGTACTCCGGCGCCATGTTCGCGATGGTCGCGCGGTCCGCGACCGAGAGCGATCGCACGCCGGGCCCGAAGAACTCGACGAACTTCTCGACGACGCCGTGCTTGCGCAGCGACTGGGTCACCGTCAGCACCAGGTCGGTCGCGGTCGCGCCGGCAGGCAGCGCGCCCTCCAGCCGGAAGCCGACCACGTCCGGAATCAGCATCGACTGCGGCTGCCCGAGCAGCGACGCCTCCGCCTCGATGCCGCCGACTCCCCAGCCGACGACGCCGACGCCGCCGATCATCGTGGTGTGCGAGTCGGTGCCGACGACGGTGTCGAAGTACGCGTGCGGCGCGCCATCGACCTCCTCGCTGAAGACCACCGGCGCGAGATACTCGATGTTGACCTGGTGCACGATGCCGGTCGCGGGCGGCACCACGCGCAGGTTGCTGAACGCGGACTGACCCCAGCGCAGGAACTCGAAGCGCTCGGTGTTCCGCGCGAACTCGAGCCGGGAATTCTTCGCGACCGCGTCGGGCGAGCCGAAGAAGTCGACCTGGACCGAGTGATCGATCACGAGATCCGCAGGCCGCAGCGGGTTGATGCGCTTCGGGTCGCCGCCGAGCGCCGCCATCGCGTCGCGCATCACCGCGAGATCGACGACCGCGGGAACGCCGGTCAGATCCTGGAGCACGACCCGCGCGGGCCGGAACGCGATCTCGCGCTCATTCTTCCCCGAGGCCGACCAGCGCGCGAGCGCGGCGATGTCGTCGCGCGTGACGGTGACTCCGTCCTCGCAGCGCAGCAGGTTCTCGAGCAGGACGCGAATCGAGCGCGGCAGGCGAGCGAGCTTGCCCAAGCCCGCTTCCTCGACGGCGCCGAGTCGGTGGATGCGGTAGCTGCGCGCCCCCACCTGCAGCGTGCTCGCGCCCGTCGCTCCAGCCATCGCCCGTCCTCCGAGGTTTCGAGGACCGGACAATAGCAGTGCGTGCCGCCGTCGGAAGTGCGCTCGGGAGCGGCGCCTTGGGCTTGCTTTGGGAGGGGAGAGGGAGGGAGCGCTTTGGGAGTGCCCGCTGCTCCGATCCCGGCGCACGTTCCGACTTGCGGTCGCACGCCTGACTGAGCAGGATCCGTACCAGCCGCCCGCGCGGCGGCGAAATCCGCCGGCGGTCGGCCCCCGCGGCGGGCCGAGCTGCGCACGCGTGAGCGGTCGCGCGGGTCACGCGCTGCGACCCGGGTGGGAAGCGCGCTTCCCTCCGCGCGGAACGAGTCTCTCTAGAGGATCGTCAGCGTGTCGAGGACGATCCGCTTGCCGGTCGCGTCGAAGCCGTACGCGACGACCGTGAGCTTGCTGTCCGAGACGGCGAGCTGCAGGTAGACCGCGTGCGTGTTGTCGCGCACTGCGGTGAAGGGCGGCGGCGTCGGGCGCAGCCACGGGCTGAAGACCGTGCGGCCACCGGAGCCGGCGTGCACGAAGACGACTCCGTCGGTCGCGGTCGTGACTTGGTTCGGCTGGACGGAGTTCATGGGAAGCATCGTGCTGCCGCGCAGGCCCTTCGTGCGCTCGTAGCCGTCGCCCTCGCCCGAGAGCACGAGGTTCACGCCGTACTTGTTCAGGATCGCGCCGAGCGCGTTGCGCACCGTCATCACCGACGCGTCGGTCTTGTCGCTCGAGAACAGGTCGGCGTGCATGTACACGACGATCCAGCGGGTGCCGTTCGCGCGCGCGGCGGCGAGGTCGGCGTCGATCCACGCCAGGTGGGCAGCGCCCGCCGTCGTGCTCGGCTGGATCGTGCTCACGTCCGGCGCGTGCACGGCCAGGAAGTGAGTCCCGCCGAAGTCGTACGAGTAGCTCTCGAAGGGCGTCTGCGGGCCGCCCGCCAGCGGCATGTACTCCGCGTAGTCCGAGGTCCGCTCAGTGGTCGTCCCGCCGTCGATCTCGCTGGTCGAGAGCACCGGCGCGAAGATCGAGTTACTCGTCACCAGGCTCGCCTGGTCCTTCCACAGCGCCACGGCCTGGGCGGCGTTCGTCGCCAGGCCGGCCGCGATCGCCTCGTTCGAGAGCGTGTAGCCGCCACCGCCGAGCACGAGCGGGAAGCGACCCTTGCGGATCTGCTCAAGCAGCATTTCGGCCTGCATCGACTCGGGAGTGCCCTGCACGCCGTTCTCGGCGAAGAATGCGAACTTGAACTTCGGGGTCGGCGAGCTCGGGCCGGGCGTGAGCAGGTAGCCGCCGGTCCAGACGCGGCCCGTCGGCGTCGCGCCACTCACTCGGTAGCGGTAGTGCGCGGACGGCTGCAGGCCGGTGAGCGTGACCGAGTACACGCCGGCGCAGCCCATCTGCTGCTCGGGCACGGCGCGCAGTGACTTCCACATCGAGCTCGACTCGAGCCGGTACTGGAGCATCGAGCCCATCGGGTTCAGCGGGGCGCTCCAGACGATCTTGCGCGAGGTCTCGGCGTCGGCGGTCAGCTCCTGGTGCATGTCGGTCGGCGGCGCGAACGAGGTGTTGCAGGTGGTCGACGGCGCCACCGTCGGCGGCCGCGGATCGCGGGTCGAGTTGGGATCCGTCGGCGGCGGAACCGACATCGTCTGGGCGACGCAGACACCCGACGAGCACTGACCCGCCGAGCCGGAGCTCGAGGTCGTGCAGGTCTCGCCGTCGGGGTGCATCTGAACGCGGCAGCCCTGCGTCGGATCGCAGAACGCGTCGAAGCAGGGGCCGGAGTCGGCGGGGCACTGCAGCGCGGTGCCCGCGACGCAGGACGAGCCCACGCAGGTCTCGGTGCCGTTGCACACGTTGCCGTCGTTGCAGACCATCGGCGTGCCGGCGACACAGCTGTTCGCGACGCAGCGCTCGACGCCGTTGCACGCCGCGCCGTCCGAGCACTGTGAGTCGTTGCCGCACGCGAAGCCCCGGCAGACGCCCGAGCGACAGACGTCGTACTTGGTCGCCGCCTTGCCGTCGTTGCAGGCGGTCTCGTCCGGGCGGGGCGAGGTGCCTGCCTGACATTTGTGCGCGACGCACGACTGCGGGCCCGCGCAAACGTCGGCCGGCGCCGGGCAGTCCGCGTCGGCGTTGCACTGCGCGAGCGTGCCGCTGCAGGCGCCGTTCGTCTGACACATGTCGTTGAACGTCATCGCGTTGCCGTCGTCGCAGGTGTTTCCGACGTTCGGCGCCGGATTGAAGCTGCAGCCGGTCGCGGTGCAGGTGTCGACCGTGCACGGGTTGTTGTCGTTGCAACCCGTGAGCAGACACTGCGGTTGGCCCTTCAGCAGGATCTCGTTCGAGAATGCGGACTCTGTGCCGGTCGCATCGTACGACTTCAGCGAGATGTAGACGTCCGAGAACTGCTCGAGGCTCGCGAGCGTGTAGTGCGCCGCGCCGCTCGCGTCCGGCGGCGGGATGAAATTGATGTCGTCGCGGTAGTCGCCGTAGACGTGCGAGGCCGCGCCCACGTACACGTGGAAGCCGACGACGCGCGCATCGGTCGGCGGGTCGAACGCCAGAGTGGCGCTGCGCAGCTGCGCACCCGCAAAGCCGGCGGGAAGCAGCGCGGCCGCGGCGAGCGCCAAGGCGAGCGCGCGCGGGGGCACGCACCGAGCTGCCAGCACCGAGAGGACGCGCTTCTTCATCGCAGACACGAATCGGCGCGGCCGCGAACTACAGCGTGACCTGCCTCACCCGCAGCTGCGCACGTCGTGCGCGCGCGCGAATGGGGGTGAAGGCCGTGAGTCTGTTGGCGAGTCCGCGGGCGCCGGTTCGCCGCGGCCGCGCTGGAGCTCGCGCGCGACTTCCTCGGACTTTCGAATGGATCGCGCTCTCAGTTGCGCGCGGGTGTGGCTAGCGCCGGTGACCCGAGTCCGCGCCCGAGGTGGCCGCCGTCACACAGACTCAGCGGCGCTCAGCGGCGCTCGACGTCGTCGAGCTCGCGCGTCAGCTCGCGCGCGAGCTCGGGCGGAATCGCGGTCTCGCTGGCGCGCGGCTTCTGGACCGCCCGGCGCAGCGCGAACGCGAGCGCGCCCGCGCCGGCGAGCAGCACCAGGATGGGCAGCACCCAGCCCAGCCGCTCGCGCGGCACGCCGACCACGTGGTCGCCGAAGCGGGCCTCGATGCGCGCGCGCACCGACTCCGGCGACTCGCCCGCGGCGAGTGACTCGCGGATCTCCTCGCGGATCGCCCCCGCGTCCGGGCTCGAGCACTCGGCCAGCGTGCGGCCGGGGCAGAACGGGCTCATCAGGTCGCGCGCGAGCTCGTGCGCCTGTCGCGCGCGCACGCTGTCCGGATCGTCGGCGGGCGAACACGCCGAGAGGGACAGGCACAGGGCGAGCGCCGACAGAGACAGCGCGAGTGAGCTCATTCGCGGCGAGCGCATCGCCGCGGAGTCTAGCCTAGCCCTGCTCCAGGGGCGCCGGCTCGCCGCCGTCGGACAGGACCACCTCGACGTGAAACACGCCGGTGTAGTCCTCGAACGGCACCGCCAGACCGCGCGCGCCGCGGACGCGGAGCTCCGCCTTCGGGGTCATCACGACCGTCGGCAAGGCGATCTCGACCACGCCCATGGCCGAGAGCGCGGTCTTCACGTTGCCCGCGAGCATGTTCGTGATCTCGCCGACCGCGTCGCGAATCTCGTCCTCGGAGGTGATCTCGTCCACGTCGACGCCGACCAGGCGCGCGGTGAAGTCGGTCGCCTGCGCGCGGGTCACATGAATCGAGACGTAGCCCGCGAACTCGCCGGCCATGCCGATGAAGCCGGTCACTTCGCTCGCCTTGAACGGCATCGGGTCTTCGAACGGATCCTGCGCTGCCAGCTCGGTGCCGAGCATGGTGGAGAAGACGCTGTGCGTCGCGTTCCGGATGACCTCGGCGAGCTTGCGCGCGTCCATCGGGGATCTTCTCGTCTCCGCGCGATCGAGACTGAATCTGCGCATCAAGCAGTCACGACACAGGGCCGAATAGAAGTCGCGAATGGCACGAGTGTTGGTGGTCGACGACTCCGCGACGATGCGCAAGATCATCATCAAGGGTCTGCGCGAAGCGGGTTTCGGGGATCTCGAGTACGCGGAGGCCGGCGACGGCGCGAGCGCGCTCGAGGTGCTGCGCAAGGAGGACTTCGACCTCGTCCTCTCCGACATCAACATGCCGGGAATGGACGGGCTCGCCTTGGTGCGCTGCGTGCGCGACGAGGCGCTCGGCGGCGCGGATCTGCCCATCGTGATGATCACGACCGAGGGCGGCCTCGAGCGCGTCCAGCAGGCGCTGGCCTCGGGCGCGAACGACTACCTGCGCAAGCCGTTCTCGACCGCGCAGCTGCAAGAGAAGATCACGCCCTTCGTCCGCTGACCGGCCCCGCGCTCTCTGCGCCGCGGTGGTACGTTAGCCGCGGACAGAAGTCAGGAGGTCCGCCTTGCCCGCCGATCCGCGCTCCCCGCTGAATCCCCAGGTGAAGGTGCTTTTCGACATGATGGCTGCCGGCCGCGAGACGCGCGTGCTCGAGCCGAAGGCGCTGCGCGACGGGCTCGGCGCGCTGGCGGCGCTGCTCTCCGCCGGCGCGCCTGCGGTCGCCGCGGAGCGCACGATCGAGATCCCCGGCGCGGGCGGCGCGATCCGCGCGCGCGTGTTCTGGCCGGGCGATCCGATGCGCGGGCCGTACCCCGTCCTCGTCTACTTCCACGGCGGTGGCTACGTCGCGATGAGCCCCGAGACTCACGAGAAGCTGACCAAGCAGCTCTGTGTCGGGATCGGCGCGGTCGTCGTCTCGGTCGACTACCGGCTCGCGCCGGAGCACCGCTATCCCGCGCCGCTGGACGACTGTCTCGCGGCGTACCGCTGGGTGCGCGCGAACGCCAAGCAGATCGGCGGCGACGCGGCGCGCATGCTCGCCGGTGGTGACTCGGCCGGCGGCAACGCGACGGCCGCGGTCGCGCTCAAGCTGATCGCCGCGGGCGACCCGCTGCCGCGCGGGCTGCTGCTCTTGTGCCCGTGGCTCGACATGGCGCTCGACACCGAGTCGATGCGCACCTTCGGGCCGAACGACGGCGTGCTCGACACCGACATCATGACCTTCTTCCGCGACTCCTACGTGCGGAAGTCGAACTGGGCCGATCCGTTCGCGAGCCCGCTGCGCGGCGATCTCGCGAAGTTCCCGCCGACGCTCGTGATCGCCGGCGGGATCGATCCGCTGCGCGACGACGCGCTGCAGTTCGCCGACAAGCTCAAGTCGGCGCGCCGGGAAGTCGTGCTGCAGACCTACAAGGGCATGCCTCACGACTTCATGCTCTTCCCCGGGATCGACGACGGCGAGCGCGCGGTCGCAGAGATCGCGCGCTTCGCGAAGTCGAAGCTCGGCTAGGAGCCCGCGCGCATGGCGGATCGGCCCTGGATCTTCCGCACTTACTCGGGTCACTCGACCGCGCGCGCGTCGAACGCCCTCTACCGCTCGAATCTCGCCAAGGGACAGACGGGTCTCTCGATCGCCTTCGACCTGCCGACGCAGACCGGCTACGACGCGGATCACCCGCTCGCGGCCGGCGAGGTCGGCAAGGTCGGCGTGCCGGTCGGATCGATCGGCGACATGGACCAGCTGCTCGAGGGGATCCCGCTCGAGCGCATGAACACCTCGATGACGATCAACGCGACCGCCGCCTGGCTGCTCGCGCTCTACGTCGCGGTCGCGGAGCGGCGCAAGCTGCCGCGCGCCGAGCTCCAGGGCACCACGCAGAACGACATCGTCAAGGAGTATCTCTCGCGCGGCACGTACATCTTCCCGCCGCGCCCGTCGCTCGATCTGACTCGCCAGGTGATCGAGTGGACCGTCGCGGCGGTGCCGAAGTGGAACCCGATCAACGTCTGCAGCTACCACCTGCAGGAAGTCGGCGCGACGCCGGTGCAGGAGGTCGCGTTCGCGCTGGCCAATGCGATCGCCGTGCTCGACTCCGTGCGCGTGCCGAAGGCCGAGCTCGGCGCGGTCTTCGGCCGCATCTCGTTCTTCTGCAACGCCGGCATCCGCTTCATCGAGGAGATCTGCAAGCTGCGCGCGTTCACGCGGATGTGGGACAAGATCGGCGCCGAGCGCTACGGCGTCCGCGACCCGGACCAGCGCCGCTTCCGCTACGGCGTGCAGGTCAACTCACTCGGCCTGACCGAGGCGCAGCCCGAGAACAACGTGCCTCGGATCGCGCTCGAGGCGCTCGGCGTGACCCTGTCGCGCGACGCCCGCTGCCGCGCGCTGCAGCTCCCGGCGTGGAACGAGGCGCTCGGCCTGCCGCGCCCGTGGGACCAGCAGTGGTCACTGCGCATCCAGCAGATCCTCGCCTTCGAGACCGACATTCTCGAGTATCCGGACATCTTCGCGGGCTCGCACGTGATCGAGCAGAAGACGGCCGAGATCGAGGCGGGCGCGTGGGCCGAGATCGCGCGCATCGAGGAGCTGGGCGGCGCGATCGCGGCGGTCGAGTCGGGCTACATGAAGCAGAAGCTGGTCGAGTCGAACGCGCGGCGCGTCGCGGAGATCGAGTCGGGCCAGCGCACCGTCGTGGGCGTGAACAAGTTCACCGAGGGCGAGCCCTCGCCCCTCTTGCAGGGCGCCGGCTCGATCCTCTCGGTCGACGACGCGGCCGGCCGCGAGCAGGTCGAGCGCCTGCGCGCGCACCGCGCGAGTCGGAACGTGCGGGAGGCCGAAGCGGCGCTCGTGGCCCTGCGCGACGCGCTCGCCGCCGGCCAGAACCTGATGGAAGCGTCGGTCCGCTGCGCGCACGCGGGAGTCACCACGGGCGAGTGGTCCGACTCGCTGCGCGCGGTCTTCGGCGAGTACCGCGCGCCCACCGGCGTCGACGCCGCGATCGCTCCGCGCGGCGACGCCGCTCAGCTCGCCGCGATCCGCGCGCGCGTCGAGGAGGTCTCGCGCAAGCTCGGCCGGCGCCTGAAGCTGCTGGTGGGCAAGCCCGGGCTCGACGGTCACTCGAGCGGCGCGGAGCAGATCGCGATCTTCGCACGCGACGCGGGGATGGAAGTCGTGTACGAGGGCATCCGACTCACGCCCGACGAGATCGTGAACTCGGCGCTCCAGGAGGGCGTGCACCTGATCGGGCTCTCGATCCTGTCGGGCTCGCACCTCGCGCTCGCGCCCGAGATCGCGCGCCGCGTGCGAATCCCGGTCATCGTCGGCGGGATCATTCCCGAGGAGGACGCGCAGAAGCTGCGCGCGGAGGGCATCGCGGCCGTGTACACGCCGCGCGACTACGACGTGCTGCGCGTGCTGCGCGAGATCGTCGACATCGCTGCGGCGGCGCATGGCGTCGCCTGACGCGGAGCTCGAGTCACTCGTCCGCGACGTGCGGAAGGGTGACCACGCAGCGATCTCCGCTGCGCTCGCGCACGTCGAGGACACCCGGCCCGACACGCTCGAGCTGCAGCGCCGCCTGATCGGCCGACTCCAGAGCGAGACGCCGCGCGAGCGCGCGGTCGTCGGGGTCACCGGGCCGCCGGGCGTCGGAAAGTCGACGCTCGCGGGGCGCCTGATCAGTCATTGGCTCGCGTCCGGGGCGTCGGTCGGCATGGTCGCCGTCGACCCCAGCAGCCGGCGCTCGGGCGGAGCGCTGCTGGGCGACCGCGCGCGGCTGCGCTTCCGCCCGGACGAGCGCGTGTTCGTGCGCTCGATGGCGGCGCGCGATCAGCTCGGCGGCCTGGCCCCCGCGACGCGCGCCGCGGTCGCGGTGCTGCGCGCCGCGTGTGACTGGGTCGTGGTCGAGACCGTCGGCGTCGGACAGAGCGAGGTCGACGTCGAGACCGTCGCGGAGACGGTCGTGCTGGTGCTGCAGCCGGGCTCCGGCGACACGCTGCAATTCATGAAGGCCGGCATCCTCGAGATTCCCGACGTGCTGGTCGTGCACAAGTGGGACCTGGGCGCGCTGGCCGAGCGCACGCGCGCGGACCTCGAGGGCTGGCTCGCGCTGACCCAGCTCGCTGCGGGCGCCTGGCTGCCGCCGGTGATCGGCGTCTCGAGCGAGACGCGCGAGGGCGTCGACGCCCTGTTGCGCGCGATCGACGCGCACCGCGCGCACCTGGCGAACGGCGAGCTCGAGGCGCGCCGCGCGCGCGCGCACGGCCTGGGCGCTCGAGCTCTTCGCGCGCCGCTACGGGACGCTCGGCGTCGAGCGCGCGGGCGGGCGCGCCGAAGCCGAGAGACTCTGCGCCGCGACCCAGGGCTCGGCGCTCGACGCGTTCAGCGCTCTCGCCAAGCGTGCAGCACTTTCCGGGTAGCGTCGTCGAGCGGAAGTGACTCGATCAGCGCATCGAAGTTCGTGAGCGCGCGCAGACTGACTCCCGCCGCGGCGAAGCGCTCGCGCGCCTTCGGGAAGCCGTACTCGAAGATCGCCTGCACGCCGACCACCTTGCCGTTCTCGGCCTCGAGCGCCTCGACTGCGCTAAGCGAGCTGCCGCCGAAGGAAACTGCGTCCTCGACCAGCGCGACCCGCTCGCCGCGCAGCGTCCGGCCCTCGACGCGCTTCCCCTTGCCGTGCTCCTTGGCGGAGCCGCGCACGTACACCATGGGCAGCTCGAGCAGATCGGCGACCCAGGCGGCGTGCGGAATGCCGGCGGTCGCCGTTCCCGCGATCACCTCGGCGTCGCCGAACGACTTCCGGATCGAGGCGGCCAGCGCCGCGGCGATGCGCGCGCGCGCGTCGGGATACGAGATCACCACGCGGTTGTCGCAGTAGATCGGCGCGCGCTCGCCCGACGCCCAGGTGAACCAGGTCACCGGATCGGCGCGCACCTCGACGGCGCCGATCGCGACCAAGAGCTTGGCGCACTCGTTCGCGTTCACCGCTCGCGCCCGATCCACTGCGGCTCGGCCACGCCCGCGCGGCGATTCACCGCGCGCGCCATCACGAACAGAAAGTCGGAGAGCCGGTTCAGATAGCGGACCAGGAGCGGGTCGATCGCCTCGCGCGCGGCGAGCGAGATCACGCCGCGTTCGGCGCGCCGGCACACCGTGCGCGCCAGGTGCAGCAGCGCGGCCGCGCGCGCGCCGCCCGGCAGGATGAAGTTGCGCAGCGGCTCGAGCTCCGTCTCGAGCTGATCGATCCAGCGCTCGAGCTCGGTCACGTCGCTCTCGGCGATGCGCGGACCGCCCTTCCCGCGCGCCTGGCGCTCGGCGGCGCCCGGCGTCGCGAGCTCGCCGCCGAGATCGAAGAGTGACGACTGGATCGTCTCGAGCATCGCACTGAGGTCGGGGTGCGCGAGCTCGGCGCGCGCGACGCCGACCACCGAGTTCAGCTCGTCGACCTCGCCGTAGGCCGAGACGCGCGGCGCGCTCTTGCTCACGCGCTCGCCGCCGAAGAGCGACGTCTCGCCCGCGTCGCCGCCGCGCGTGTAGATCTTCATCGCGGTCGAGTATAACTGGGCGCGACGCGCGGAGGTGCTGTTGGCCGTCACCCTGAAGCGAGAAGACTCGGGCGTCGCGCTCTCGAACGAGCGCGTGCGCGTGCGGCTGGAGCTCGCGCCGCTGCGTATCTCGCTCGGCGACGCCGCCGGCGAGGTCGGGATCAGCGGCGCGCGCGTGGCGGCGCTCGTCGACGGCGCGCCGCTGGGAGAGGCGGCGCCGACCGGCACGCGGGTGGTCGGGAATCTCGTGCGCGACCTGGCGTTCGAGGACGAGGCGGAGACACCGCTCGGCCGCGCCGCCCGCGTGCGCGCGAGGGTCGCGCTCTGCGAAGGGCTCGAGCTCGGCCTCGCCGTCGAGCTGGGCAGTGATTGGCCCGGCGCGGTCATCGCGCTCGAGCTGCGCAACACCGGCGCCCGCGCGCGGGTCGTGACCGCCCTGGAGCCGCTCGTCTGGCAGCCCGGCGAAGGCGCGCGACTCATGCTGCCGGGCGATCCGCGCGCGCTCCGCTTTCTGGCGCTGGGCCACCAGTCGTGGTCGCCCGCGCGCTGGCTGCGGCTCGGCGAGCGACCGGCGAGAGCGCGGCGCGTGGTGCGGCGCGTGTACGCCGGCCCGCACGCGCCGCGCCCGGCGCGCGGACTCTTCGTGTCGGAGTCCGCGAGCGCGCTGGGCCAGCCCGGGCGGGCCGGGCTCGCGGTCGGCTTCACCAGTCACTCGCGCTTCTCGGCCTGGATCGAGCTCGCGAGCGCGCCCGGCCGCGTGCACGGGCTCGCCGCGCGCTGCGCCGTCGACGGCGAGTCACTCGCCCCGGGGGCCGCGCTCGCGAGCGAGAGACTCTGGCTCGGCGTCTCGGCGCCGCTCGAGGACGCGCTCGGCCAGTGGGCGGAGCGCGCGGGCCGCGAGATGGCCGCGCCGGTGCCCGCGCGCTCGCTCAGCGGCTGGTGCTCCTGGTATCGCTTCGGAACCGAAGTGACTGCCGCCGACGTGCGCCGAAACTTGCGCGAGCTGCGCCGGCTCGGCGCGCCGCTCGACGTGGTGCAGATCGACGACGGCTTCCAGTCGGCGATCGGCGACTGGCTCTCGCCCGCGCCGGGCTTCCCCGACGGGCTCGCGCCGCTCGCGCGCGAGATCCGCAGCGAAGGCTTCCGCGCCGGGCTGTGGCTCGCGCCGTTCCTGGTGTCTCCGCGGTCGCGGCTGGCACGCGACAAGCCGGACTGGCTGCTGCGCGACGCGGGCGGGAAGCCGATCACCGCGCTCTGGAATCCCGACTGGCCGGGCATGCGCTGCTTCGCGCTCGACGCGACCCAGCCCGCGGTCGAGGCGTGGCTCGAGTCACTCGGCCGCGAGGTGCGGGCGCTCGGCTTCGACTACTTGAAGCTCGACTTCCTGTTCGCGGGCGCGCTCGCCGGCGCGCGCCGCGATCCGCGCACGACCGCGGTCCAGGCGTACCGGCGCGGGGTGGCCGCGCTGCGGCGCGGCGCGGGCCCGGGGGTGTTCCTGCTGGGCTGCGGCGCGCCGCTGGGCGCGTCGATCGGCCTGTTCGAGGCCATGCGCATCGGGCCCGACGTCGCGGCGCGCTGGACCAACCCGAGCTTCGACCGGATCGTGGGCGTCGAAGCCGGCGCCTCCGCGCGCAATTCGCTCGCCAACGTCTTCGTCCGCGCGCCGCTGCACCAGAGACTCTGGCTGAACGACCCCGACTGCGTGGTGCTGAGAGACCGGGGCTCGAAGCTCACCGAGAGCGAAGTGCGCACCCTGGCCGCATCGATCTCGCTCGCCGGCGGGCTGGTCGTCGTGTCCGACGAGCTGGCGGAGCTCCCGGCCGAACGACTCGACTGGCTGCGCCGCATGCTGCCGAGTCTGTCGCGGGCTCCCTCGGTCGGCGCGGCGCGCGGCCCGATTCCCGACGAGCTCATCGTGCGCTTCGACGACGGCAGCGCGCTCTGGCTGCGCGTGAACTTCGGCGAGAAGTCGGAGCGGCTCGACGTGGATCTGGGCGCGCTCGGCGTGCGCGGTCACTCGCGCGTCTGGGACGTGTTCGCGGACCGCGAGCTCGAGCGCGCGAGCGGCGAGCTGTCACTCGGGAATCTCGCGCCGCACGCCGCGCGCCTGTTGCGCTTCGTCCCCGACGACGCGTCCGCGCACGTGATCGGCTCCACACTGCACTTCGCCGCGGGCTCGCTCGAGACCGAGTCAGTCGCGCTCGAGGCGCGCGGTGCGCTGCGCGTGCGCCTGCGACTGCCCGGCCGCCGCTCGGGCGAGATCGCGGTCGCGCTGCCCGGCGCGTCACGGCTCGTGCGCGCGCACGTGGGCTTCGACGACGCCCTCGAGCTGCGCCTGCAGGTCGGGGGGGTTGTGAACGCGAGCGAGATTTCCGATCGATAGGGGTGTGAGCGATCCGATCCAGAGCGCACCCGTCTCCGGAAGCTGCGCCCGCTGCGGCTGCCGGCTCGGCTACGCAGCGGCCCGCGAGGCCGACGAGTGGTTCTGCTGCGGCCCCTGCGCCGGCAGCGACCGCTGTCACTGCGGCTGCAAGCCGGAGCTCACCTGCGAGCCGACCGGCGACCTGTTCGTGCCGACCCGGCGCATGTTCGCCGCCCGCCATCCCGACGGCCTGAAGGTCGACGCGGGCTCCGTCGACCGCGCCCGCGCCTTCCCATTCGCCGACAAGCCCCGCGGCCGCTAGCGCCCAACTCGCCTGCGCAGCCTTGGTAGACTGCGCGCACTTCCAAGGAGGGCGTGCGATGGCCGGTCGGCTCGAGGGCAAGGTGGCGGTGATCACGGGCGGCGCGAGCGGAATGGGGCGCGCGACCGCGCTGCGCTTTCTGGCGGAGGGCGCGAGCGTCCTGATCGCGGACCTGAACGACGCGACCGGCAAGGAGTTTCTCGAGAGCGCCTCGCAGGCCGGCTTCGCGCGGCGGGTTCGCTTCGCGCGCACCGACGTCGCCGAGGAGGCGGACGTCGCCGCAGCGATCGAGCTCGCGGTGCGCGACTTCGGACGCCTCGACATCGTCTTCAACAACGCCGGGATCGGCGGCGCGTTCGGCGCAGTCACCGACCTCGAAGTCGAGGACTGGGATTTCACCTTCGGCGTGCTGGTGCGCAGCGTGTTTCTCGGCATCAAGCACGGCGCCCGCGCGATGAAGCGACAGGGCCAAGGCGGCTCGATCATCAACACCGCCTCGATCGCCGGGCTCTCCGGCGGAGCCGGTCCGCTCTGCTACTCCGCCTGCAAGGCGGCGGTGGTCAACCTGACGCGCTCGGCGGCGACCGAGCTGGCCGCGGACAAGATTCGCGTGAACGCGATCTGTCCGGGCGCGATCCTCACGCCGCTCGTGCACCGCGGCAGCCCGGATGCCGTGCGCCCGCGACTCGCGGGCTTGCAGCCGTGGCCCGAGGTCGGCGAAGGCGAGCACATCGCGGGCGCCGCGCTCTTCCTCGCGAGCGACGACGCGCGCTTCGTGACGGGTGAGCCGCTCGTGGTCGACGGCGGACTCACTGCCGCCGGGCCGAACTTGGTCTCGCGCATGCGCGAGGGACAAGGTCAGGGAAGCGCATCGCTGTTCGCCTCGGGCATGACCGGCGTCGACAAGGGCTCGACGGGTCAGCCGCCGGTGATTCGCCCCAGCGCGAAGTAGCTCTCGCCGCGCGCTGCGGATTCATTTGACAAGGCAGGACGCGTTGGGTCGAATAGCCACGGCCCGGGTCGAACGGAAGGGGAGCAAGCGATGGCACTTTTCTCTCTCGACGGGTTTCTGTTCCTGCTCCGCTGGCTGCACTTCATGGCGGGGATCACCTGGATCGGAATCCTGTACTACCTGAACCTGGTGCAGACTCCCTTCTTCGCGACCGAGCTGGGCGGCCAAGCGCGCAGCGCGATGCTGCGAGGGCTGGTGCCCAATGCGCTCTGGTGGTTCCGCTGGGGCGCGATGGTCACCTTCCTCACGGGCTGGACGATCGTGATCACGAAGCTGGCCGTCGGCGGCTCGTCGGCCGCGTACTACGCGACGATCCTGACCGGCGGAACTCTCGGAAGTTTCATGTGGTACAATGTGTGGTTCGTGATCATGCCGCGGCAGAGACTCGCGATCGCGAACGCCGAGAATGTCGCCGCCGGCAAGCCCGCTGACCCCGCTGCGGCCGCCGCGGCGCCGGTCGCCGGCCGCGCGTCGCGCACCAACACGCTCTTCTCGATCCCGATGCTGTTCTTCATGGGCGCGGCGAGTCACTTGACCCTGGCGAGCCGAGAGACACCGAACGTGCACGTGTACGGCGTCGTGGTGCTCGCGGTCATCGCACTGCTGGAAGCGAACATCTTCTCGGGGAACGCGACGACGCAGAAGCCACTCGCGACGGTGTCCGGCACGATCCACGCGGGGCTGGGACTCACGGTCGTCTTCTGGCTCGCGGCGACGATCCTACTCTAGTCCGCCAGCGCGCCACGCGGTGGGTCGGGCTCGCACTCGTCGCGGGCGCCTGCGCGCTCTATGCATGGGGAGTCGCGCGCGCCGACTTCGTTTCCGACGACGCGTTCATCGCGTTCCGCTACGCGCGCAATCTGGCGCGCGGTCTCGGCCTGGTCTTCAATCCCGGTGAGCGCGTCGAGGGCTACAGCGACTTCTCGCTGGTGCTGCTGCTCGCGGGGCTCGAACGCGCGGGCGTCGACCTCGTCGCTGCCGGACGCGCACAGAGTGCGCTCAGCGGCGCGGCCTGCGTCGTGCTCGCGGCGCTGCTCACCCGACGCCTGCTGCCGCGCGCGCCGCTGACCGCGGGAGTCACTGCGCTGGTCGTCGCGGCCAACCCGTACGTCGCCGCGTGGGGCGGCGCGGGGCTGGAGACCACGCTCTTCGCGGCGCTCGCGCTGGCGGCGGCGCTGCCGCTCAGCGGGCGCGCCGTCGACCGGCGGGCGTTCGTGACGGCGAGCGCGCTCGCGCTGCTGCTGGCGCTGACCCGACCCGAGGGGGTCGCCGTCTACGCCGCGCTCGCGCTCGCGGTGTTCTTCTCGCTCGAGGGCGATCTCCGGCGCCGGATCGGAGTGCTCGCGCCCGGCGCCGCGCTCTTCGGACTGCTCGGCGGCGCGTACTTCGCCTGGCGCGTGAGTTACTTCGGCGACTGGCTGCCCAACACGTTCTACGCGAAGTCGGGATTCACCGCCGCGCACGCGCTGCGCGGCGCCGGCTACCTGCTGGGCTTCGCGGCGAATCCCTTCGTCTGGCTCGAGCTGCCGCTCGTGTTGGTCGGGGCCGTCAGCGCGTGGCGCACGCGCGAGCGAGCCGTGGCCGCGAGCGCCGCGGCGCTCCTCGCCGCGGTGGTCGCGGTGGGCGGCGACGGTCTGCCGATGTACCGCTTCCTGGTGCCGGCGATTCCGCTGCTCGCCGTGCTCGCGGCCTTGGGTGCGAGCGCGCTCGCGTCGGGGTTGCGCAGCCGCGGCGCGCAGAGCGCGACCCCGGTCGCGGCGCTCGTCGGCGTGCTCGCGCTGTCGCTCCTCCCGTTGCACGACGCCCAATACGCGCTGATGGTCGAGCAGCGCGACTACGAGATCCCCACCTGGCGCGCGGTGGGCGAGACGCTGGGGCGCGCGCTCCCGCGCGACGCGCTCGTCGCCGCGGTGCCGATCGGCGCGCTCGGCTGGTACTCCGATCTGCGCATCCTGGACATGGTCGGGCTCACCGACCGCGCGATCGCGCACGCGCCGGTCGCGACGGGTTCCGGCTGGGCGGGCCACGAGAAACACGACGGGCGCTACGTGCTGTCTCGCCGGCCCGACGCGATCCTGCTCGGCAACATCTTCGTGGCCGATGCGTCGCACGTGCCTCTGCACCTGTTCCCGACCTTCACGAACCCCTACATCGCGGCGCGCGAGGGCGACGTGCCGGTCCAGCCCGAGTTCGCGCGCGACTACGTGCAGGGCGCTCTGCGCATGCCCAGCGGCTCGACGCTTCACTTCGCGCTGCGGCGCGACGTCGCCCAGCTACTCGCGCCGGCCCAGTGACCCGAGATAGGCGGCGAGATTCTCGACGTCGCCCGCCAGAAACGGCTGCGCGGGCATGAGGTGAGTGTCGCGCTTCGGTGTATACCCCGGCGGATACTCCGCGCGCAGCACGCGCGCGCGCACGAGCTCGAGCGAGCTGCCCGCGATTGCCGGGCCGACGCTGCCCTCCTTCGTCGGATCCGGATTGTGACAGGCGGTGCAGTTCGCGGCGAAGGCTTTGCGGCCGAGCTCGACCGGATCGGAGCCGCCGGGCTTGCACGCAGCGACGGCGGCGAGCGCCGCGACGGCGAGGAGTCGAGTTGCGGTTCGCACGGGCGCGGAGCGTAGCGTATCCTGCTCGCCCCATGAACGAACTCGAAGAGGGAACGCGCGCGCAGCTCGACTTCGCGAAGCTGCGCAAGATCTCCGAGACGGGACAGGAAGTCCTGCCCGTGGTGCTGCAGCACGCCGACACCGGCGACGTGCTCTTCGTCGGCTACGCGAATCGCCACGCGCTCGCCGAGACACTGCGCCTGCGGCAGGCCGTGCTGTGGTCAACGTCGCGCAACGAGCTCTGGCACAAGGGCGCCACCTCGGGCGACTGGCTCGACCTGGTCGACGTGCGCGTGAATTGCGAGCAGAACTCGCTGCTCTACCGCGTGCGCCCGCACGGCGGCGTGTGTCACACGAAGGACGTCTCGGGCAAGACGCGCGCGCTCTGCTACTACCGCCAGGTGCTCGACCCGGAGTCGCTGACGCCGCCGGGACGAATCACTCCGCGAGCCAGCTGATCAGCGACTGGCGCAGCGCGCGCGGCGCCACGATCGCTTCGATCGAGCCGACTTCGAGCGCGCGCTCCACACTGTGGATGGCGTCGAACTCGGAGGCGATCTCGGCCTGCTTCGCGAGCATCACCTCCGAGACGATCTGGTCGAGGCGAGCGCGGCGCGCGACGCGCACCGCTGGGTCGCTCGCGGCCTCGACGGCGGCGCGCGCGGCGGCGACGCGCGAGTCACTCTGCGCGCGCTTGCGAACTTCGCGCGAGAAGATGACCCCGGCGGCCGCCGGCCCGCCGACGACCGACGCGTAGCTGCCTTCGAGCGCGGCGGCGCGCATGCGAGGGTTGAGCTCGTGCGAGAACACGACGTATGCGCCGCCGTGATAGCGAGTCAGTACCGTGAACACGAGCGGACCCTGAAAGCGCACGATCGCGCGCGCGATCTCCGCGCCGTACTCGAGAATCCCGCGGCGCATCGACTCCGGCGATCCGTCGAAGCCGGAGAGGTTGGCCAGGATCACAGCCGGTCGGTTTCCGCTCGCCGCGTTCAGCGCCCGCGCGACCTTCTTCGACGAGTAGGGGAACAGGGTCGCTGCGGTCCACGCGTCCGGGCCGTCGTTCGGCACGTAGCCGGTGCGCGCGATCTGTCGGCTCTCGATTCCGATCAGGGTGACTGGCACGCCGCCGAGGTGTGAGTCCCAGACGATCGCCGTCTCGCCGCCCGCCCAGTCGCGCCAGCGCTCGAGCCAGCCCGCGTCGGCGTCGACGAGCGCGCGCATCAGCGGGCGCATCGCGAACGGGCGCTTCCGGCCGGGGTTCGCCTCGGCGGAGAAGACCTCGCCCACGGTCTTGAAGCCCTCTTCGCCCTCGTAGGGCGCGAGCATCGCGTCGCGCGCGGGCGAATCCGACGTCGCGAAGCGGCGGGGAGTCACTTCGCCGGGCGCGACGTAGCTGCACGCGTAGTGCTCGAGCAGGATCGCGTACGCGTCGCCCAAGTCTCGCGCCTGGAACTGTGCCTCGCCGTTCGGCCCCATGATGCGCTCGTAGCCGCCGATGCCGACCTCGTCCTCGGCGGCGACCGCGCCGGAGAACTCGAGGATCGCGCGGCCGGTCAGGACCATGTACGAGTTCTGCAGCATGATCAGGATGCCGCGCGAGCGGAGCTCCATGGACGCCAGCGCGTCGAAGTAACTCTGCGCGCCGACGTTCGGCCCGCCGATGATCAGGTTCACCTCTCCACCGGCGTCGGTAAAGGTGACCAGGCGGCGCACGACGCGCGCGGTCGCGTCGAGATTCTCGGTCCCGCTGTCCATCGCGATCAGCGCGCCGCCCGACAGGGCGACCCACTCGACCGGCAGGCGCTCGCGCTCGGCCAGGTCCAGCGCCGCCACGATGCGGTCGCACTCACCCGGTGCGAGCGATCCCATGCCTCGCGTCGAGTCACCCAGGACCAGCACCCGGCGCATGCCCTCGGGGTGCTTCGCGGTCGGGGTGGAGATCACGCCGAACACGACGCCGGCCCGATTCTGCCCCGGATCGCGAGTCACGGCGACCGCGGCCCCGTCGACGAGCTCGTACTCCTGGAAGCGACCCGCCCCGGCCGGCTGGAAGTGACCGGTCGTGCCTCGCTCCGGCGGCGCGGTGAAGAGCCGTACGATCTCGTAGGGATAGGTGAGCCCGCGCGCGCGCGCCGACGCCACGCGCTGTGCGTACGGCGTCGCGGGGTCCAGCGGTCGGTCGTGCGGCACGCGCAGGGTCCACTCGACCCGGCTGCCGGTCGGATTGCCGGCGAGCAGCTCGATCTTGCGCGGGGCGTCGGGCGCGTCGCGCTCGAAGCTCGCGAGCCGCACCACGACTTTCTCGAGCCCGAGGTGGCCCGTCTCGGGAGCGAGCCGGCGCAGCGCCTCGGTCATCAGCTGGTTCGTCAGCGCGATCGGAGGGCGAACGTAGAGATACAGCCGGTTCCACTGCAGCCGGTGATCGGGGTCGCGCTGTCCCTGCACGCGGCGCATCGCCTCGATCGCCTCGTGGAAGCGCTCCTCGAAGAGCGCGAGATCGGGCGCGTGCGGCACGCCTGGGCCAACGTCACTCACTGCGGCGAAGCAGATGATCCGCTCGTCGCGATTGTCGTCGCGCGAGACACCGTAGAAGGCGTGAATCCCCTCGAAGCCGCCGACGTCGAGCGGCTCGAGCTCGAACTTCGCGAGTCGCCAGAGCTCGACGCGCCGCGCCTCTTCGACGGGGAGGCCCACTTCGCGCGCCAGGCGCTCGAGCGCCGCGGGATCGGGGGGCTCCACCAAGGTGTGTCGGATGTCCCAGCGCGGGCCGGGCTCGACGTCGCCGCCCGCCTCGGCTCGTCGCGGGCGCTCGAACAAGAGGAAGCGCGCCTGCGCCGCCAGATCGGCGACGCTCGGTGGGACCGTGCCGCGCAGGAGCGAAAGCGCGTCGAGCGCGACGGCGAGCTCGGGGCGGCGGGCGAACGTCTCGCCGCGCTCCGCGAGTCCGATCAGCAGGTGGAGCAGCGCCACGATCACGCGGCTGCGCCAACCGGCAGTGGTGCGCGTCGCGTACAGGCGCAGCACGGCGCGCTCGAGGGTGTCCGAGTGCTCGAGCGAGCGCACGTTGTTGTAGTGGGCGAGCGCGCGAGTCAGGAGCTGGAGGAACCCGGGGTCGATGCCCGCGCCCTCGACCGCGATGCGCCTCAGATACATCGCCATGCGCGCGTCGTTCGACGGGCCGAGCTCGTCCTCCTCGAGCCGCGTCGGCGCGCGCGAGAAGAGAGTCTCGATGTCCGCGTAGACCACGACCGAGCTCGCGAGCGCCGCGAGGTCCGAGCGCAGCGCATCGGAGATCTTCGCGACCGGCGCCTCGAGCACCGCCACGAGCAGGTCCGCGCGGTCCGCGTTCGCGTCGTAGCCCATCAGGATGCGGTGGGTCTCGGTGCGCAGCGCGTTCACGGCCGCGGCGCGCACCGACGCGGGTTCGGCGCTCGCGCGCTCGAAGTCCGCGAGCTCTTCGCCGTCGCGGAAGATCTCCAGCGGGTCCTGCTCGAGCGGCAGCTCGAGCGCGCCCGAGTCACTCGTCGCGAACGAGAATCCCGCCTCGGGCTCGATCACGAGGATCACGTCGCCCGCCGAGACGCGCTCGCCCGGGCGCACGAGGACTTCGCGCACGACGCCGGCGACCGGCGCGTAGAAGGCGGTCTCGGTCTTCATCGCCTCGAACAGGCCGAGCCGCGCGCCCGCCTCGACGCGCTGGCCCGGCTTCACTGCGACGTCGATCAGGAGCGCGGGCGAGGGGGCGCGCACCTTGCCGCCGAGATCGCAGAGCACGCGGTGCGCGCGGCCGTCGAGCTCGACCTGCATCTCGACGCCGGAGCCCGACATCAGCACCTGCCAGCGCTTCTCGCCCATCACGAGCAGGCCCGAGTACGGCCCCTGCTCGTGCAGGGCGACCTGCACTCCGCGCTCGCCGAGGTGCACGCGGTAGACCCAGCTGCCGACCGCGTAGAGCCGCACGCGGTATGGGCGCCCCGCGTACACCAGGTCGAGCTCCGCGCCGTCGGAGGGCGGGATCTCGCGCGGCCGCCCGCGCGCCGCGGCGTTGAAGAAGTTCGAGCGCACCTTCGCGCGCTCGAGCTGGTAGGTCTGGATCGCGGCGACGATCAGCGCCTCGACCGCGGGCTCGGGCGCCGCGGCGAGGTGGCTCCCGTCGAGCCAGGTGGTCGTGACTCCGCCGGCGCGAAAGTCGGAGTGACTCAGCACGTCGAGCAGGAAGCCCTTGTTGGTCATCCCGCCCAGTACGACGACGCGCGTGTCGGAGACCGCGCGCACCAGGCGCGCACGCGCCTCTTCGCGCGTCGATCCGCGTGCGATGATCTTGGCGACCATCGAGTCGAACTCCGACGGGATCGTCCCGCCCGACGCGATGCCCGCGTCGACGCGGATGCCCGGGCCGGCGGGCAGATCGAGCAGCGCGATCTTGCCGGGGCTCGGCGCGAAGCCGTTCGCGGGATCCTCCGCGCAGAGCCGCACTTCGATCGCGCAGCCGCGCTCTTCCGGCGCGATCGGCGGCAACCGCTCGCCGCGCGCGATGCGAATCTGCGCCTTCACCAGATCGAAGTCGGTCAGGAGCTCGGTGACTCCGTGCTCGACTTGCAGCCGCGGATTCACTTCGAGGAAGTAGAAGCGCTCGTACGGATCGTGGGCGACAACGAGATACTCGCAGGTCGCGACGCCGACGTACTTCGCCTCTTGCAGGAGTCGGACGGAAGCCTCGCGGATGCGGTGCGTCAGCGCATCGGAGAGTCCGGGCGGCGGCGCCTCCTCGACGACTTTCTGGTGCTTGCGCTGCACCGAGCAATCGCGCAGGCCGAGAGCCAACACCGTTCCGTGTTGGTCGGCGGCCATCTGCACCTCGACGTGACGCGCGCCGAAGACCGCGGCCTCGGCAAACAGAGTCCCGTCGCCGAAGGCGTTCGCGGCCTCGCTGGTGGCGCTGTCGAATGCGGTCCGCACCTCTTCCGGCGCGCGCACCAGGCGGATGCCCCGGCCGCCGCCGCCGGCGGTCGCCTTCAGCATCAGCGGGTGCCCGATCGCCGCCGCGACGCGCTCGACCTCGTCGCGCGAGACCGGGCCGCCGCTCCAGCGCGCCACCGGAACACTCGCGGCTTCCGCGATCCGCTTGCTCGCGATCTTGTCGCCGAGCCGGCGCATGGTCTCGGCGCTGGGGCCGAGAAACGCGATGTCACTCGCCTCGAGCTTCTCGACGAAGCTCGGGTCCTCGGCGAGGAAGCCCCAGCCGGGCCAGACGGCGTCGGCGCGCATCGCGCGCAGCGCCGCGAGCACCCGTTCGTGGTCGAGATACGCGGGGCGCATGGCGCCCGTGTTCGACGCGCGCAGCGCGGGGCCGAGCGAGAGCGACTCGTCCGCCTCGCGCACGAACGGCGCGGTCGCGTCCGGCTCGGTGTAGAGGGCGATCCCGACCAGATCGCTGCCCTCTTCGGTGCGCAGCTCGCGCAGCGCGCGGAGTGCGCGCGAGGCCGCTTCACCGCGGTTCAGGATCGCTATCCGGCGTATCGCACTACCCAACGCCCATTCCCCCGGCGATGGTAGCAGAGCGGGTGGTCAGCTCTTGGCCGGAAGTGCGCCCGGGAAGACCTTCGCGAACGAGAGGAAGCACAGGAAGAACAGACCCACGAAGCCCGCCGCGATGCCGAGCTCGACGCCGGCGAACGGTGTGATCGCGGCGCCGGCGAGCACGGCCTTCGGCGGGACCAGCGACGGCGTCACCTCGATGTAGCGCTCGAGATAGAAGCCGAGCAGCGAACCGGTGGCGATCGTGCCGAGGATCGCGGGCGTCTTCTTCGGCTTCTGGCCGAGCAGCACCCAGAACGGGAACACCCAGATCAGGAACCAGACCGCGAGAGACAGGTGAACGTACGGCTGCTCGAGGCGCCCGAAGAAGCCGGTGAAGTACCAGGTGTCCTGAACGAACTGGGTGCCGAGGCGATTCACGACGAAGCCGGTCTCTTCCGGGATGTTCGCGTACCAGATCACGAAATACTGCGACCAGAACAGATACATCCAGAAGATCGAGAACGCGAAGATCATCTTGCCCATGTCGTGCATGCGGCTCGGGGTGATCTCGCCCTTCAAGTCGGTCGAGTTGCGCATCACGAGACAGATCAGCGCGAGCATCGAGCACGCCGACAGAAAGCCGCCCCAACCGAAGTAGGCGGGGAACATCGTGCTCACCCACTCGGGGGCGAGCGACATGACGAGGTCGATCGCCATCAGCGAGTAACAGATCGCGTACGACAGCACGAGCACGGCGGCGAGCTTGCGCGCGCGCCGCAGAGTGAGCGCGCGCTCGCGCTCTTCGCCGCGCCAGCCGGCCGTCCAGCGCTGGTAGAGAGCGGCGCGCACGCCGGTCGCGCTCTCGCGCGCGGGGCCGAGCATCGGACGAATCGACAGATACAGATAGAAGATCGAGATGAACGTGATCCAGCTCAGCGCGATCGTGTCGCGCGTGAACGCGAACGTCGGCTCGAACCAGAATTCCTTGCCCGCGACCGGATGGTCGACCCAGGCGTACAGGTCGTGCCGGCCGAGATAGATCACCGAGAACAGCACGAGTGACACGGGCACGTA
>JBIOJK010000017.1:0-40424 GCA_044450765.1 Myxococcota bacterium
CATCTCGAGCGCGCGCTTGCGACCGATCGCGCGCGAGACACTCACCATCGGCGTGGTGCAGAACAGGCCGCCGGCACCGCCGGGAGTCTGAAACTCCGCGTCCTCCGACGCGACGGCGAGATCGCAGGCCGCGACGAGCTGACAGCCCGCGCCGGTCGCGAGGCCCTGCACGCGCGCCACGACTGGCTGCGGGATCGCCTGCACGGCGGTCATCAGCTCGGTGCAGATGGCGAGCAACTGGCGCATGCCTGCGAGGTCGCGGTTCACCATGTCGGCGTAGTCGTGGCCCGCCGAGAACACGGGGCCGTTCGCCGCCAGCACGACGCCGCGCGCTTTGCTCGCACCGATCGCGCGCAAGCTGTCCCGGAGCTCGAGCATCACGTCGAGCGAGAGCGGGTTGCGCCGCTCCGGCCGGTTCAAGGTCAGGGTCGCGATCGCTTCGCGTTCTTCGAGCTGCACGTGTGCGAGCTGCATCGGCGCTCCTTCTGCGCCCCGTCAGGCCGGGGACGCGAACAGATCCTCCAGCAGAGCCAGGCTCGCTTGCTCCTGCTCGTCGATCGACCCGTCCGCGAGCACGAGCTCGCGCAGCGTGTCGAGGAAGAGCTTGCGGTGCTCGAGCGGAATCTCGGACGGATCGACGTCGTCGATGCGCGGCGGCACCTGCAGCCAGGCATCGACTTGGGATGCCTCCTCGGGGCGCAGGCCGAGGCGAGTCACCATGCGCCGGACGAACTCGCGCTCCTCCGCTTGGACCTCGAGGTCGGCCCATGCGAAGGAGCAGAGAAACTTCATCAGGCGCAAGCGTTCCTCGCGAACGAGCGAATCGAGCATTCGCCCATTCTCGCGTCCGTTCGCTCGCGGTGTCTAGTCGCTCAGTAGCGGAGCAGCACCGCGATCAAGGCGAGCCAGGCAAGGGCGCCCAGCCCGATCGCAAGTGCGATGCCCCGAATCGGACCGAGCGGCTCCGGTCGCTCCTCGAGCTGGACCGGCTGGCGCAGAGCGCGGTCGACGACCGGCTCGGGCGCATGCTCTCGACGGATGGCCGGCGCGCCCGCCGTCGCCGCGGCCATCGGTGCTCGCCGTACTGGAAGCCTCGACAGGATTCGCATCCACTCGCCCTCGTGGGGGGTCGGTTGACTTCGGGTCCGTTGCGTTCGCGGCCACTGAATTCGAACCGGTGCGCACGTGGGGGGGCTCCCGCAAACCCTCCGGCTCGCTGCCTGGATGTTGCCGCTGCGCGCGATCTGCGACGGTGACCCGCGTCACGCTCCGCCGTTGTTCGCGCCTCTTGCACAAGAAGGCGTCTGGTCCGTCGCCGAGCTCGTCCGATGGATCAAGAAATTCGGACGAAGCGTGCGGATCAGTGGCGGAAGTACGACGAGCACCCCGCCGACCGAGCAGAGAATCGCCGCGCACGCGAGCACACCGAAGGCGCGCACGGGCGGAATCGCCGACGCTGAGAGTGCGCAGAAGAAAAAGCTCGCGAGCGCGCCCCCGCCGATCGGCCGCCCGACGTCGCGCAGCGCGAGCGACACGGCGACGCCGAGCTCCGCACCCGCGCGGCCGAGCTCGCGGACGCGCGCGAGATACAAGAGCGCCGGTCCCGCGGCGGCGGAGACAACGAGCGCGGAGAGCGCGCAGGTCAGGGCGTCGAGCGGCAGCCCGAGACCCCCCATCGCACCGAAGACCGCGAACACGCCGAGCGCGGCCGGCAGCGCGGCAAGCAGGCCGGCGACCGCGCTGTCGAGAGCGAGCGCGATCACCGCGGCACTGATTGCGATGGCGAGCGCGGCGGCCAGCGCGGCGCTGGTCCGGAGCCGCTCGCTCTCGCGGGCCTCGGCGAACTCGGCGCTCTCGAGCGACAGCGCGCCGGCGCGAGCAAAGCGTGCGGCGGCCTCGGACTCGAGCGCTCGCGCGAGCTCGGCGACCGCGCGCGGGTCGCGCGTCTCCGCGAGCAAATCGATCGCGAGGTGACGCACTTCGGTGTCGAGGCCGTCGGCCAGGCGCGCCGGCGCCTCGCGGGCAAGGACGCCGTAGGCTTCCTCCACCTGCGGGCGCGTCGGCGGCACGACCGAGAACCCCGGGTCGCCATCGTGGGTCGCGCGCATCGCGGGGAGAACCGCGGTGTCGACGAGCGAGCGCGCGAACGCGACCCCGGGCTGCCCCGCAGCCGCGCGCTCGAAGTCGAGGACGCGCTCCAGGAAGAGCGGCTCGGCCGCGCCGCCGCTGACTCCCGAGTCGATCGTCACGCGCAACAGCGCGCTGCCCCCGAACTCGCGCGCGAGCGCCTCGCCGCCGTCGCGCGCGGGACTCGCGGCCGGGCTGAAGCGCGCCGCGCTCGCGTCGCCGCGCAGGTCGCGCGCGCCCCAGGCGGCCAGCGCGGCGAGCGCCGCCGACACCAAGATGCGTCGCCCGCGCGCGGCTCGCCGGCCGCGCAGCGCTCCGTCGAGCCAGCCGAGGCCGCTCTCCAGCAGAGCGGACAGGGGGCTCGAGGACTGGAGCGCGAGCGCCCCCGCGCGTCCGCGGTGGAACGCGAGCAGCGCGGCCGGCAGGCCGAGGCCGACCAGCAGCACGGCGCCGCAGACGCTGCCGGCTCCGGCGAGTGCGAGCTCGCGCGCCGCCGACCGATCGGCGACCACGAGTGACAAGAATGCGAGCGCCCCGACACAGCCCGCCGCGCAGACCGGTCCGCCGACGGACCCGAGCGCGCGCGCGACTGAGTCGTCGAGCGCGCAGCCCGCCCGCAGCTCCGAGCGGATCCGGTGCAGGAGCGCGAAGCCGGTGCTCGCGGCGCACAGGGAGACGAGCGCCGGCACCGCCGCAGCCCCGGCGCCGGACCCGGCGCCGCCAAAGCCGAGCGCCCCGCTGCACGCGATGAGCGCCGCCCCGCCGAGCGCGCCGAGCCAGAGCCCGGTCCGCAGGCTGCCGAACGCGAGCGCCGCCAGCAGCGCCAGCCCCGCGAGCGCGCCGGGTGTCTCTCGCCAGACGTCGCGCTGCGAAGCGAGCGCGAGCTCGCGCAGCTGGTGCGCGCCCGAGACCGCGGAGAACGAGATCGCGGGCGGCCGATCGAAGCGCGCGCGAAGTGACTCGATCAGGGCGTGGGCATCGCGCGCGGACGTTCCGGGGACGAGTCGGGCCTGGATCAGCGCCGCGCGCTCGTTCGCCGCGACCAGCCCGCGCAGCGAGGCGTGATCGGCGCTCACGAGCGCGCGCAGCCGGCGCAGCGCGAGGGGATCGGCGGGAAGCTCGGCGAGCAAGGGGCGCAGCTCCAGGCGGTCGCCCGCCGCGACCAGCCGCGGGCGCGTGCTCAGGGAGTCGACGCTGGCGACCAGCGAACGCTGCTCTCCGAGCACTCGGCTCAGTGAGTCGATCGCCGCGAGACACTCGTCGGACCACACTCCGGCATCGCAGTCCAGCACGAAGAGCGCACTCTCGGCGGCGGGGCGCGGCGCGCGCGCGTCGACGCGAATCACTCCGGGCGCGAGCGCGGCCGTCAGCGCGCACAGGCCGAACACGGCGCTGCGCGGAGCCGCGGCCATGCGCCTTCCCAGCTTCTCGAATGACGACGCGCCGAAGAACAAGGCGCGCTCCTCCGCCGGGGGGCTTCAGGGCTCGGGGCCGCCGTCCGAAGCGTCCCCGAGAATCTCTTCGGCGCGGCGCAGGGGCGCTTGAACGCGGTGACTCGCGTTCCTACCCTCGCCGCCCGCGGACAGGAGCTCGGGCGCAGATGCGCGAAGCGCTGTGGATCTTCGGCTATGGGTCGCTGCTCTGGCGCCCGGCGTTCCCCTTCGCGGAGCGCCGCGGCTGCTGGATCAGCGGCTTCGCGCGCCGCTTCTGGCAGGGCTCGACCGACCACCGCGGCGTGCCCGGAGCGCCGGGCCGCGTGGTGACCCTGGAGAACGACCCGAGCGCGCGCTGCTTCGGCGCCGCGTACCGGATCGGGGACGCGGAGAAGGACGAAGTCCTGCGCGCGCTCGATCACCGGGAGCGCGGCGGCTACGAGCGTCTGCGGGTCGCCCTGTCGTTCACCGGCGGCGGAGTCGCCGACGGTCTGGTGTACGTCGCCACGCCCGCCAATCCGAATTATCTCGGGCCGGCGCCCACCGCGGAGATCGCGGCGCAGATCGCGCGCGCCCGCGGGCCGAGCGGCGCAAACGCGGAGTACGTGCTGCGGCTCGCCGACTCACTGCGCGAGCTCGCGTTCGAGGACGACCACGTCTTCGAGCTCGAGCGACTCGTGCGCGGCGCCGCTCCCGAGCTCGCGGGCGCGGCGGCCGGCTAGTCGCCGTCGCGCAGCCGCTCGCGCGCGCGCTTCGCGCGACTCCGCTTGCGCTTCTCCTCGAGACGTCTCTCGACGGCGCCACGCCCGGGTCGGGTCGGCTTGCGCGCGCGCCGGGGCCGCGCGACCGCGCGCAGCATGTCGGCCAGCCGCTCGATGCAGTCCGCGGCGTTGCGCGCCTGATCGCGGTGCCGCTGCGCGTGCAGCACGAGCTCGCCCGCGCGAGTCACTCGTGATCCGTAGGCCTGCAGAAAGCGCTCGCGCACGTCGTCGGAGAGGAACGGGCTGCGCCGGACGTCCCAGCGCAGGGTGGCCTTCGTCGCCGTCTTGTTCACGTTCTGTCCGCCGGGGCCGGAGCTGCGCGAGAACGAGAGCTCGAGCTCGCTCTCGGGAATTCCGAACGGCAGGCGCGTCTCGCGCATGCGCGCGAGTCTAGCCTTGACCGGCGCGGGCGGGCCCGGGACACTGCTCGCGTGCCACGCCTGCCGAGCTCGCCGCCGCCCGGGGCCCTGACGTCGACGATCTCGTATCGGGTGCCCTTCTTCGACACCGACGCGATGCGCATCGTGCACCACGCGCGCTACGTGCACTACCTGGAGCTGGCGCGCATCGTGTTCCTCGACGAGCACGACCGCCCGTACCGCGACTATGTCGCCGAGGGCCTGCACTACGCCGTGACCGGAGTCGAGATCGACTACCAGACCGCGGCGCGCTTCGACGACCGGCTGGAAGTCACCTGCTGGCTCGACTGGCTGAAGCGCGTGTCACTCCAGATCGGCTACGCGATCCGCCGCGGGACCGATCTGATTGCGACCGCGCGGACCCAACACGCGATGGTGTCGGACGAGGGCAAGCTGACCCCGATCCCACCCGCGCGCCGCGCCGTGCTGGCGCGGCTCGTCGGCGCCGCCCCGTCACCCTGACGACGCGCCGGCGCACGCGGCGGCGAAGTCGGCGCGCTCCGCGATCATGCGCCGGTACTTCGCGAGGTCGCGCGGGCGGCTGAACGCGAGCACGCCGCACAGTCTCCCGGCGCGCCCGTAGAGCGCGGTGAACTTCCGCTCCGCGAGCGAGCCGGCGACCACCCGGAGCTCGTCGTCCGGGCGCATGCGTCCCGCGAACTGGATCTTGACGTCGTACTGATCCGACCAGAAGAACGGCACCGGCGCGAACGGCTCGGCGCCGAGGTCGCTGCCGGCGAGTCTCTCGGCGACGTAGCTGCCCTGCTCGACCGCGTTGCTCCAGTGCTCGACGCGCATGTCCTCGCCGAAGAGCGGGTTGTGCCAGCGCGCGACGTCGCCGGCCGCGAAGACACCCGGCGCCGCCGCGCAGTGCGAGTCACAGACCACGCCGTCGTCGATGCGCAGCCCGGAGCCGGCGAGCCAGCCGGTCTCGGGCGCCGCGCCGATGCCGACCACGACCAGATCCGCCTCCAGCGCGGCGCCGTCGGAGAGAACCACGCGCTCGACCCGCCCCGCGCCCTCGAAGCCGGTCACCCCGACCCCGCAGCGGAGATCGACGCCGTGGTCGCGGTGCAGCTCGGCGCAGACGCCGCCCATCGCCTCGCCCAGAGCGCGTGCGAGCGGCACGGGCAGCGGCTCGACCACGGTCACGGCGAGCCCGCGCGCGCGACACGACGCCGCGACCTCGGCGCCGATGAAGCCCGCGCCGACGACCAGCACCCGGGGCCGCGCCTCGAGCGCTGCGCGGATGGCGAGTGAGTCGTCCAGGCTGCGCAGCAGGTGCAAGCCCGGCAGCTCGGGCTGTCCGCGGAGTCTGCGCGCGGACGCACCGGTGCAGATCAAGAGCGCGTCGAACGACTCGCGCGCGCCGCCGTCGAGCGTGAGCTGGCGGGCCGCCAGGTCGAGTGACTGGGCGCGCACGCCGAGCCGCAGGTCGAGGTCGAGCTCCTCGTACGGGCGCCGACGCAGGGCGATCCGGTCGACTTCCCAGTGGCCCTGCAGCAGCTCCTTCGACAGCGGCGGGCGATCGTACGGCAGGTGCTTTTCCGCGCCGACCACGAGCAGGCGACCGCCGTAGCCGAGACGGCGCAGAGACTCGGCGGCGCGCAGACCGGTGAGCGAGGCGCCGACGATCGCGATCTTCTCGAGGGGCATGCGCCGGCGAGCTTAGTGGAGGCTCGCGAAGAAGAGCCAGCGGCGCTCCCAGAAGCGCTCGAGCACGACCTCGAGCCGATTCGGGCCCTTGCGCAGGCGGACCGTCGCCCTGCCCTCGTCGCGCTCCACCCCTTTCACGTTCGCGAGCTCGAGCACGAGCGCGCCGTTCAGATAGACGCGCGCCGAGCTGCTCGCGCCGACCCGAAGCTGCGCGGGCCCCGCTTCGGCGCGCTCGGCGTCGGCGCTCGCGACCACCACGTCGCCGACCGCGGCGTGCGCGTTCGTGCCGAGATCGACCAGCGGGATGCCCGACTCGGCCGCGCGCAGCTCCGTCGCGCGCTGCGTCTTCGGCACGACCAGGTCGCGCAGCGGCAGCCAATCGGGATTCGGATGGCGCTCTGACACGCTCCAGCTGCGCAGCGCGCCCGCTTCGAGTGAGTCGGGCTCGAGGCGAGCCGCCGGCTCGACGAGCAGCGCCGCGACACCGAAACCCGTCGGCCCGCCAAAGCGCAGCTCGAGCCGCCCGCCGGCCACGTGAGTCGTGAACGCGCGGCGCGCGATCGAGCCTCGGTCCAGCGGCACGTCCAGCAGCGCGGGCGCCCCGTTGGCGAAGACCATCCCCGACACGGCGAGGCCGAGCTGATTCCACGCGCCGTTCGCGCCGACCACCGAGACGCGGTAGTCGCCGTCGGGCAAGTCGATGCGAAACACACGAGAGCGGCCGGAGACCAGCGCCCGCGCGATCGGCGCCGGCAGCGCGGCCTCGGCGTAGGGCCAGTAGGGCGCGTAGAGGGACACGCTGCGCAGGGCGTCCGGGTCGACGGAGAGCGCGATCAGATAGTCCTTCTCCTCCGGGGAAGCGAGTGAGTCGTCGTCGGCGGGCAGCCAGCCGTAGCCGAGGCCCTGCGAATACCCCGTCTCACCGCTGACCGCGCGCCACGGCGACGCAGCGCGTTCGCTGCCGAAGCTGAAGGCGGCGGTCGCCTCGCCGAGCTCGGCGAAGCTGCGAATGCGCTCGAGATAGTCGCGCTCGCGCTCGGCCGAGAGCTCGCGCAGGAGCGAGGCGGCCGCTTCGGCGTAGGCGCGCGCATCGCCCCTGCGCAGCTCGGCGGCGGCGGCGATCCGCCGCTCGAGATCCGGCGCCCCCGCCCCGGCCATGCTCGCGCGAGACAGTCGCCGGTCACCGCGCGCGAGCGCGCTGGCGCGCGCCTCGGCGCCCGCCGGTCCGAGCACGAGCACGCCGTAGACGCGCAGCGGCGGCAGCGCGACCTGCGCGGTCTCGCCCGTGACTCGCAGCGGCAGCTCGCGCTCCGGCTCGCCGGGCGCGAACCAGCGCGCGCTCTCGGCGCGCACGCCGCGCGGCACGCGGAGCTCGAACGGCGTGGAGCGGGCCGGCGTCGCGGCCCCGGTTTCGAAATCGACCGCATAGCTCACGAAGTGCGCGGACACGAACCCGCCGGCGTGTCGCCAGGTCTTCACCCAGGTCGTCGGGGCCAGCTCCCCGCCGACGAGCGGCCGCGGAGTGAGTGCGCCGATCTCCGCGAGAAAGCGCGCCGACCGCTCTCTCGACGCGGGTCCCACGGGCCCGCGCGACCCGGGGAACGAGCCGCCACCGAGCAACACCACCACCCGCCCCGCCCGGCGCAGCGCAGCGAGCGGGGGAGCCGCGCGCGCGGCGTTGCGCTCGTCGCGCTCACCGAGCCGGCCCAGAACCGCGAGCGTCCCGCCGCCGCGCAGATAGCGAGTGAGCCGCTCGAGATCGGCGTCGGACAGTCGCTCGAGCGAGGGCGCGATCACCACGCGATAGCGCGCCAGGTCGGGGTCGCGCGGCTGCGCGGTTCTGAGCTCGGGATGCGGCAGCACCACGGCGTCGTACGGAACGTGACCTTCCTCGAGCGCGCGCGCGGCGCCGGCGAGATCGTTCAGCACGGGCGTGTCGGAGGAGCTCGCCTCCGGCACGCACGGGTCGAAGAGCACGGTCGCGACCGAGTAGAGCAGCGCCACGTCCGCCAGCCGGGTGCGCCCGCGCGTCTCGTACACCGCTCGGTGTTGGTCGCGCAGCCGCAGGAAGTCGCCGAGCGCGGGCAGCGCGTCCGGCGCGTCACTCGCCAGCAGGTCGGGGTTCGCGATCGGCACCCCACCCCCCGCGGAGACTTCGGCGAGCTCGAGCGCGAGCAGATCGGGAGTCACTTTCTCCGGGCGCGCCAGGAAATACAGCGGCTTCGCTGCGCCCGCGAGCGCCTCGCCGAGCTCCAGCCGGAGCGCGCCCCAGGCGCTCCACCAGCCGTGTCGCAGCTGGTCGTACTGCGCGACGCCCGAGGTCTCGAACCACACGCTGTCGACGAGGCTCGCGAGCGACATCGGATACACGTCCGGTCCGACCAGGCCGCCCCCCAGGTTTCCGTGGACGTCGAAGGCGCGCCCCGCGCGCTCTGCGATCTGAC
This sequence comes from Myxococcota bacterium, assembly GCA_044450765.1. GTDB lineage: Bacteria > Myxococcota_A > UBA9160 > SZUA-336 > SZUA-336 > VGRW01. The sequence continues at coordinate 8,841 of JBIOJK010000017.1, forward strand.
GGAGGTCGGTGTAGTGCCGCGCCCAAGCCGCGAGATTCGCCGCGTGCAGGAAGATCAGATAGTCCGCGACCACCGGATCGCCGCAGAGCGATTGCGCCGCGTCGCTGGCGCGCCGCTCGCTGAACGCCTCCGGCGCCGCATAGGGTCGCAGCGCGGAGAGCTGGGCGCCGTGTCGGTCGCGCAGATGGCTGCGGATCGACGCCAGCGGTGACTCGCCCCGGCGCGCGCGCCACGCCGCGAACCCGCGCGACGCCGCCTCGCCGAAGTGGCCGAGCGCGTCGGGCCCCATGCGCCAGAGCGGCCCCCCGATGTTGTCCTGCGCCGTCGCGTCGCCGAAGAGCGGCGTCGTCGCCTGGTCGTAGGCGAGCACCGCAGCCCAGCGCGGCTCGAGCGGGTCGGCAATGAACGCCGAGCCCGGCGGCTCCTTGTTCGGATCGATCATCAGCTCGCCGAGCGGCCCGCGCGCGAGCCCGCGCTCGCCGAAGAGCGCGAGCGCGCCTTCGGGCCGCAGGGCGATCGTCTCCTGATACTCGTTGTAGCCGTAGTGCTCAGAGGCGATTCCCCGCCGCGCGAGCCAGCCGTGAGTCGAGTAGTTCGACGCGCGCTCGACGAAGTCGACGAGCTCCCAGTTCTCGGGCTCACTGAGCCAGCCCGCCTGTCGCTCGCGCTGCGCGATCGGGCCCTCGCCGAGCACCGCGTTCACGACGTCGGCGCTCCACGCCGGCGGCGACGCACTGAACGCGCGCAGCTCGGCGGCGACGTCGGGCTCGCGCGTCTCGACGGGCGCGCCCTCGGGCAGAGCGGTTGCAACGGCGAGTGCGCTCGCGGCGAGCGCCGTGCGAAGCGGCATGCGGCGGCACAGGCTAGCAGACGCATCCGTGTCGCGGGCCGGGCCGTACTCTATCCTGGCGACGCCGCAGGAGCGCGAAATGTGTGCCTTCGTGCGACTCCTCTGCTGGACGCTGTTCGCATGCGCGTGCGCCGTCGCGCTCGCCGAGAATGTGCGCGCGGAAGAAGCCCCTGCGGCGATCGCGCCCGACGCGCTGCCGACTAAAGTGGCGGTCGACCCGAGCGCGCTCGCCGAGGCCTACTTCGACGAGGCCGAGCGCTTCGACGGATTCCTGACTTATGAAGTGCGCCGCGGCCCCGCGCGCGCGCTGTTCACGATTTCGCGGCGCTGGCGCGACGGACTCGCGGAGCTGGTCTTCGACGTGCGCGAGCCGGCGTCGTTCGACAAATGGGCGCTGCTGATGCGGCAGAACCGCGGCCAAAGCGACGACCTCTTCCTCTACGCGGGCTCGGCGACCGACGGCAAGGTGCGCCGGCTCGCCGCGGCGCAGATCGAGCGGCAGGCGCTGTTCGAGTTACTCGCGGTCGGCGACTACCGGCCGACCCCGCGCGGAGAGCTCGCGTACGAGCTCGCGCCCGACGAGCGGCTCGACACCACGCCGTGTCACGTGGTGCGAGCGCGCGCGCCGAACGGGAATCTCGGCTTCGATCGCCTCGATCTCGTCTTCGCGGCGGACACGGGGCTGCTGCTCGAGTCGCGCTTCCTGCGCGGCGACGTCGAAGTGCGCCGGCTCTCCGCCCGCCCCGAAGACTACCGAGAGGTCGAGGGACGCCGACTCCCGTTCCGCCGCGTCGCGCATCGCTGGGCGGACGGCGGCGAGACGGAGATCGTTCTGCAGCGGGTGGTCGAGAGCTCCAACCTGCCGGACGGTCTCTTCAGCACGCTGAATCTCCGCGTGCAGCACTTCCCGAGGTTCTGAGTCGGCTCAGCCCACCAGCTTGGCCAGGATCTTGGCCGCTTCGCGAGGATCTTCCTCGAGCACCGTCGCGGAGTGCAGCGCCGCGCCGGCAGCCTCCTCCTGCTGGAGCCGCTCGACACACGCCTCCGTGGAGCCGGCGAAGCCGAGCCGGAACATCATCGCGGGCGGCACGGCGGCCGCCGCCTTCTCGGGGCCGCCCTCGGTCCACGCCGCGCGCACGCGGTCGGCTTCGGCCTGGAATCCCTGCCGCGAGAGCTGGCGGTAGTAGAACTCGCCCATGCGCGCACAGTAGAACGCGAGCGTTCCGGCCGAGCGGCGCTGCGCGAGCGCGAGCTGCGCGGGCGTGTTCGCGACGGTGACTCCGCCCGGAGCCCGCACCGTGAACTGCTTGGGATCGCGGCCCGCCTCGCGCACCCACTGATTCACGGTCGCGACTTCCTGCGCGAGCTGGTCGATCGGAATCATCACCGGCATCCAGCCGTCGGCGAGCTCCGCGGTCATCTTCACGCTCTTGGGATTGAGAGTCGCCAGATAGATCGGCACTTCCTTGCGCACGGGATCGAAGCGCAGCGTGAAGCCGCGCTCGAGCTTGAAGATCTGGCCGGAATACTTCACCGGCTCGTGTTTGAAGAACAGCCGCAGCAGCTCCACGGTCTCGCGCATGCGGCGCAGCGCCGGCTGGAACGGCACGCCGTGAAAGTGTTCGATCACGTTGGGGCCGCTGTTGCCGAGCCCGATGATCACGCGGCCGCCGGACAGCTCGTCGAGCGTGGCGAAGTGCTGCGCGAGCGCCGCCGGCGTGCGCGAGTAGATGTTGACGATGCCGGTGCCCAGCTTGATGCGGGTGGTCCGCTCGGCCACCTGAGTCAGCAGCGAGAACGCGTCGCGGCCCCAGGCCTCTGCGGCCCAGAGTGAATCAATCCCTGCATCTTCCGCGGCCTTCGCACGCGCAAATGCCCGCTCGCGATCGAGATTCCCCTGCCAATCGAACCCGATGCCAATGCGTCGCGCCACGTTCGCCTCCTGCGTCCCCCGCGGGCAGTTTGACAGAAGTTTCACCAGCTCTGCGCGGCCTTCGGCCGATCCTATCCGTAGATTCCCTGTCCCGGAGGAACCCCCTATGGCGGCGCCAGCGGACTCGCTACCCGAATCCCTGAATCTCGAGGCGCTCGGCGAGCTGCGCGCCGCGCGACCCGCGGACGGCGTGCTGGCGCGCAAGCAGCTGCTGCCGACCGCGATCTACTGGGGCCTACACGCGCTGGCGTTGCTCGTGATCGTGACGCCGCCGTCGAGCGCGGTGTTGCTGCTGACCGCGGCCACGTTCTGGGTGCGGCTCTTCTCGATCACGGGGGGCTTCCACCGCTACTTCGCACACCGCGCATACCACACGAGCCGCGCGTTCCAGTTCCTGCTGGCGCTGGTCGGAACCAGCGCGACCCAGAAGGGTCCGCTGTGGTGGTCGGGCGGCCATCGCCGCCACCACCGCTACTCGGATCAGCCCGGTGACATGCACTCGCCGCGCGAGGGCTTCTGGTACTCGCACCAGGGATGGATCCTCGACACCAAGTGGGAGCGCACCGAGCTCGAGAACATCCGAGACTTCGCTCAGTTCCCCGAGCTCGTCTGGCTGAACCGCTGGCACTTCCTGCCGCCGATCGCGCTCGCGCTCCTGTGCACCGCGATCGCCGGCTGGCCGGGCGTGCTCTGGGGCTACGTCTTTTCGACCGTGCTCCTCTGGCACACGACGTACACGATCAACTCACTCGCGCACCGCTGGGGCAGTCAGCGCTACGCGACCGGGGACGACAGCCGGAACAACTGGTTTCTGGGCCTGCTCACGCTCGGCGAGGGCTGGCACAACAACCACCACTGGTTCATGAGCTCCGCGCGCAACGGCTTCTTCTGGTGGGAGATCGACGTCACGTACTACGTGCTGCGGACGCTGGCGCTGTGCGGAATCGTCTGGGACCTGCGCGAGGTGCCCGAGAAGTTTCTCCACCCCGACAAAGACGCGGTCGCGCCGCTCACTGGACTCGAATCGTCGCCTTCTTGATCTCGAGCTTTTCCTTCGTCTTCCCGCCCTGAGATCCCGCGGCCTCGAGGGCGGCCATGGTCTCCTTGCCCTTGGTGACCTCGCCGAACACGGTGTGCTTCCCGTCGAGATACCCGGTCGGCACGAACGTCAGGAAGAACTGACTCCCGTCGGTGTTGGGTCCCGCGTTCGCCATCGACAAGATGCCGGGCTTGTCGTGCTTCGCGTTCGGCGAGAACTCGCCGGCGTAGTTGTAGCCCGGGCCGCCCATGCCGGTCCCGGTCGGGTCCCCGCCCTGCGCCATGAACCCGGGAATCACTCGGTGGAACACGACGCCGTCGTAGAATCCGAGGCGGGTCAGATAGATCGTGCTGGTGACATGCATCGGCGCGACGTCGGTTCGCAGCTTGACCTCGATCGGGCCCTTGTTCGTGTCGAGCTCCCAGTAGTAGGTCTTCTTGGCGTCGAAGCTCACCGCGTCCGGCTTGGACAGATGCTGCTTCCAATCGGACTTCGTCTTGTCGACCTTCGCCTTCGCGATCTGCGCGTCGATCGCCGCGATCGCGGAATCGGAATCCCCCACGTCTTTCTCCCCGGCGGCGAGCGCCGCCCCATTCCACCCAAGACAAGCCGCGAGCGTCGCGGCCAGGCAACCCCGGATCATTCCCCCTCCTCCGCGCGAGCTCCCTAACAATCGAGCCCGAGCTTGCGGGCAATGATGCGCTTCATGATCTCGTTCGTGCCAGCGTAAATCGACTGGACCGCCGCGTCGGCGTAGTCGGTCGAGATCGCGTACTCGCGCATGAACCCGTATCCGCCGTGCAGCTGGAGACACTCCGCGGTGAGTCTCTTCTGCAGGTCCGTCGTCCACCACTTGCCCATCGAGACCTCGGAGACGATCGACTCCTTGCGCACGTGGGCTGCCAGGAGCTTGTCGGTAAACGCCTGGCCGACTTCCACCTCCGTGGCGAGCTCCGCGAGCTTGAACTGCGTGTTCTGGAAGCCCGCGATCGCTTGGCCGAACGCGCGCCGGCTCTTCACGTACTCGAGTGTGTCGTCGAGCGCGCGCCGGCAAGAAGCGATCGACGCGACCGAGATGCAGAGCCGCTCCTGCTGCAGGTTCTGCATCAGCTGCTTGAAGCCGCGGCCCTCGACCCCGCCCAGCACGGCGTCCGCGGGCACGCGGCAGTCCTGGAAGAACAACTCACTCGTGTCTTGCCCGCGCAGTCCGAGCTTGTCGAGCTTGCGCCCGCGCACGAAGCCCGGCGCGCTCGCCTCGACCAGCAGGAGACTGATTCCGCGGTGCGGCGGGTCGGCCGCCGGATCCGTCTTCGCGACGACGATGAACAGGTCGCCGATCTGGCCGTTCGAGATGAACGTCTTCGAGCCGTTCAGCACGTAGCCACTCCCGCCGCGGATCGCGCTGGTCTGCACGTTCGCGAGGTCGGAGCCGGTGCCCGGCTCGGTCATCGCGATGCCGAGCAGCACGTCGCCGGCGATCGCACCCGGCAGATACTTCCGCTTCTGCGCCTCGGTTCCGAATTCGGTGAGATACGGCATGCAGATGTCGGAGTGCAGCGACATCATCATCCCGTGCGCGCGAATGTAGGAGAGCTCCTCCATCACGATCGCGTCGTACAGGAAGTCGGCGCCCGCGCCGCCGTAGGCTTCGGGCGCGTTCGCCCCGAGGAAGCCCTCCTCGCCCATGCGCTTCCAGGCCGCGCGGTCACTCATGCCCTTCTCGTTCCAGCCGGCGATCTTCGGCTCGATCTCGGCGGCCGCGAAGCGCTTGAACTGGGCGCGGAACAGCTCGTGCTCGTCGCTGAAGATTTCGCGTCGCATGGTGGGGCAGCTTAGCAAGCCGAAGGCGCGCAGTGAGGCGGAGCCGAGCGGAATGCTTCGCGGCGCGGCTAGGCCGCGCCGGGGTCCGCCGAGGAGTAGAACTGCCGGTACCAGCGGCGGAAGCGGCCGAAGTCCTTCTCGGGCTCCGCGAGCAGCGGCCGCTCGCGGTAGATCTTGTTCGACCAGATCGGGATGTCGAGGTTGTAGTCGTTCACGTAGAAGTCGAAGAACGCCTTCACGACTTCGGGATTGCAGCGCTTGTGCGCGTAGTACCGGTGCATGATGTGCAGCTTCTCGGGTCCGACCGGAGTGAGCGCGTTGACCGCGATGCCGTCCATCTCGCCCTTGAAGCGCGTGTACAGGAAGCCGGGCCCCGAGTTGAACGAATCGACGTCGGTCGTGACTGAAGCGGTCGCGGCCTGGTCCTCGGCGCCGGTGTCGACGTCGATCTTCAGGCGGTAGTAGGGACCGTCCGGCTCCCAGTGAATCGCTTTGCACTTCCAGCCGTGCAACGTGGCGAAGTGCGCGAAGTCGACGCCGTTCTCCATGATTTCCTGCGGGTGACTGGTGATCGTCCACTCGTGCGTGCGGTGGAGCTGGTAGTTCGCGTCGAGGATCTCGGGCACGACCTCGGGTTGCCAGGCGGGCGGCGCGCCGGCGTCGTGGTGCCAGACCAGGATCATGCCGTTGCACTCGATCGCAGGGTAGGTGTCGAGCCGAGCCTGCGGCGGGATCCGCTTCGCATACGGAATCTCGACGCAGCGGCCGTCGGCTCCGTCGAAGCGCCAGCCGTGGAAGGGACACCGAATGGTGTTGCCCTCGACCACGCCGCCCTTCCCGAGATGCGCGCCGACGTGGGGACAGAACGCGTCGGCGGCCCGGACCTGGCCATCCTCGCCCCGGAACAGGACGAGGTCGCGGCCGAGATAGTGCACCGCGCGGACCTGACCGCGCGCGAGCGAGTCGGAATGACCGACGGCGAACCAGCCGTTCGGGTACGGCGGCAGGGGGATGCGCGGCATCGGTGGACCTCCCGTTGGGGCGCGACTGCGCGACTATAACACGTTTCATTTTCGCCTATGCCAGAATGCGACCCGCCCGCGATGGAAAAGCTGGTCTACCTGCTGTGGCGCGATTCCGGCGAGGACGGCGACGCGTTCGCGCGCCGGCTGATCGGCTCCGCCGGCCCGAAGCTCGTCGCCAGCGGCGCGCAAGCGGTCTCGGTCAACGCCGCCGATGCGCAGGCGGACCTCGGCCAGACCGTGCCGATCCGCGATCCGGGGCCCCAGTTCGCCGGCGTCGTCTCGTTCTGGCTCGGCTGCGTCGACGACCGGGCCGCGTACGAGCCGCTGCTGCGTGACTCGGCCGCGCGGATCGCGGGCTATCTGGTCACTGAATCCGTGCCGCGCGACTTCGATCGGCGGACCTGGCCCAACGGCGCGCGCAGCCCCGGCGTGAAGCTGATCAGTGTCTTCGAGCAGCCGGCGCGGCTCTCGCGCGACGAGTTCATCGCGCGCTGGCACGGCTCGCACACGCCCCTGTCGCTCGAAGTGCACCCGCTCTGGCGCTACGTGCGCAACGTCGTCGCGCGGCCGCTCAGCGCCGGCGCGCCGCCCTACGCGGGCATCGTCGAAGAGCACATGCGGGAGCTCGCCGACCTCACCGATCCGGCGCGCTTCTACGGCGGCCGCGAGAACATGGCCGCGAACATGAAGCGGATCCTCGCCGACGCGCGCAGCTTCCTCGACCTCGAGCGGGTCGCGTCGGTCGTCGCGAGCGAGTACATCCTCTCTTAGGAGTCCGCGATGCTGCTGCAGAACCGGGTCGCGATCGTGTCGGGCATCGGGCCCGGAATGGGGCGGGACATCGCGCTCTCGTTCGCGCGCGAGGGCGCGGACCTGGCGCTCGCCGCGCGCAGCGTCGAGTCACTCGAGTCGGTGGCGAAGGAGGTGCGCGCGCTCGGCCGCCGCGCGATCGCGGTGCCGACGGACATCGCCGCGGCCGACGACTGTGGCCGGCTCGCTGCGCGCGCCGAGACCGAGCTCGGCCGGATCGACGTGCTGGTGAACAACGCGTACCACCCGGGCGCGTACGAGCTGTTCGAGAGCGCCGACCTCGAGCGCTGGCGCGCGCCGCTCGAGGTGAACCTGCTCGGCTCGCTGCGACTCACTCAGCAGGTCGTGCCGCGCATGAAGCGGAACGGCGGCGGCTCGATCGTGTTCATCAACTCGATGATCGTGCGCGACGTGCTGCCGACCATGGCGAGCTACGCGGCCTCGAAGGGGGCACTGCTGGCGGCCGCGCAAGGGCTGGCGCGCGAGCTCGGCCCGCACCGGATCCGAGTCAACTCCGTCCTGCCCGGCTACATCTGGGGCGCGACGCTCGAGGGCTACTTCAAGGCGCAGGCGGGCGCGCGCGGGGTCGCGCCGGAGGTCGTGTACAAGGAGGTCGCGGCGAAGATCGCGCTCGGCGCGATCCCCACGTCGGAGGAGATCGCGGGCGCCGTGCTCTTCTTCGCTTCGGACCTCTCGCGCGTGGTCACCGGCCAGTCACTCGACGTCAACGGCGGGCAGGTGATGGCTTGAAGCGCGGCCGGCCGTGAGCTGGCTCGCGCGCGAGGCCACGGTGCGCCGGATCGTCGACGGCGCGCGGCGCGGCCGCGCGCCCGTGATCCTGGGCGGGCCGGGCATGGGCCGCACGTCGGTCGCGAGCGCCGCGGCCGCGCGCCTCCGCGCCGAGGGCATCGCCGTCGAGGTCCGCGAGCTCGGCGACGACGACGCGGAGCTCGGTGCGTCACCGACCGGTGTATGTCTGCGCACGGGCGGCCTGGCGCTGCACCGCGCGCTGGCCCGCGACCGCGCGCTGCAGCGGGTTCCGCTCGTGCCGCTCTTGCGCAGGGACCTGCGCGCCTGGGCGGCCGGGGCGGGGTTCGCGCTCGGCGAGGAAGACCTGGAGCGCGCGTTTCGCGCGAGCGGCGGACACCCCGCGGTGTTCGCGGCGTGGCTCGACGCCAAGCGCGCCTCGCGCTCCGAGGCGGCGCTCGAGCAGCGCGTGCTGGCGAGCACGGCCGCGCTGTTCGCGCGCGTCGATCGCGCGCTCGCGCACCCGGAGCTCGCGAAGCTCTGGGATTGGATCGCCTCGGCGCGCAGCGCGCGCGTCGCCGAGATCCAGCGCGCGACCGGCGCGACGAAGGCCGCGCTCGACCGACTCGCGATCGCGGGACCCGTCGCGCGCACGCTCGGGGCCGCAGCGGAGATCTCGGTCGCGTGTGAGCTGTACGCGAGACATCGCGTGCTGTCGCGGGCCCGCTAGGGACTCAGCCAGAGAGCCAGCTCCGCGTCGTCGGAGAAGATCTCCACGCGGCGCCCTGCGACGGGCGAGGGAGCGAAGCCCACGTAGAACGCGCTCGCCCCGTCCGCGAGGCCGGCGCGGCGCGCGCGCGCGACGAGCCCGATGGCGCTGGTGCCCGCGGTGAAGCGCGCGTTCCACTCGACCACCGCGCGGAACTTCTCGGCGCCGTCGCGCGCCCGGAAGCTGAACGCGTCGAGCCCACACGGTCCGGTGTAGCCCAGCTCGGCGGCGGCCCGGCCGAGCGCGAGCGCGGCGGCGCGCAGCTCCGCCTCCCAGCGGCTGCCCGATTCCGGCTCGCCGCCGCCCGCCAGGCGGCCGGCGTGCCCCAGAGGTACACCGTCTGGTGTCACCGCCTGGCGCAGCGTCCCCAGCACGCGCACGTCGTCCACGGCCTTGATCCAGAGCTGCGCCGACAGGTCGCAGACTCGCTCGACCCACGGCTCGACCAGGCAGCCGCCGCGCTCGCGCAGGCGCGGCAGCGCGCCGCGCAGCGCGTCGGGGTCGACCCGGCCCGCGCGCCCCGCGAGCCGGCCGCGCCCGCTCGTCCCGAAGCGCGGCTTGAGCACGAAGCGCGCGCGCAGCTCCGCCGGCCAGTGCGCGAGCTCGTCCTCGATCCGGCAGCGAACCGCGTCGGCCGCGCCGAGCTCGGAAGGCGCGAGCGCGAACGCAGTCTCGGCGAACTCTGAAGGGAGCAAGCCGAGCGCGCGCGCGGTCGCCAGCGCGAACGCCTTGTCGTGGACTGCCGCGGCAACGCGGGGCGGCGCGGCGCGAAGCGGCACGCGCATGCGCAGGGCGAGCTCTGCGGCCTCGTCGGTCGAGAGCCAGGGCACGAGCCCCGGCTCCGAGCCGCACAGCTCGAGCGCGGCCCGCTCCGCGTCGCGCGCGAGCGCCGCGTCGAGCGATCCGCAGGCCGCCCTCCCGCCGACCGCGCGCGCCGAGCTCGGGAACAGCGCCGACCAGAGTCGGGCCGCGGCGCGCACGCGCGCGTGCGCCGCCATGCGCGGCCAGGTTTCTCCTTCCTCGGCGCCGAGGTTCGCGAAGAGAAGTGACTCGCCGCTCACGGGCGCTCCCCGCGGCTGCGCGGCCGGCTCTCCTGGGTCGCCCGAGCACCGCGCACGTGCTCGATCAAGGCCTCCGAGAGACCCGCCCGGCGCCGGGCCTCGGCGTTGAAGCTGCGCCCCTTCGCGCGCGACGCCTCGAGCGGGAACGGCACCGACGCGGTGTAGGCCTCGAGCTCGCTCTCCCCCACTGGCGCCAGGCGCACGAGCCACTTCGCGGCGAGCGCGACATGTCGCTGCTCGTCGCGGTGCACGGCCTCGGAGACGAGCGCGCTCTCGGCGTCGCCTGCGCGGCGGAATCCGTCCGCGTAGAGCGCCGTGAAGTCCAGGTTCGCCTGCTCGAGAGTCAGCCCCATCGCCGCCAGAAACGCGAGCGGCCCGCGCGGGTGCGCGCGAATCGCCGGCGCGTGCTTCCAGAAGTAGTCGGAGAGCGGCTCGCCGGCGAGATCCTCGCCGTGCGCGCGCAGGCGCTCGAGATACAGGCGGCAGTGCCGCTGCTCGTCGGCCAGCGCCAGCGCCAGCTCGCGCCGCAGATCGCGCGCGAGCTCCGGCCACAGCACGAGCGCCCAAGCGAAGAGCTCGACCGCCATCAGCTCGTGGTGCGCGAACCGGCGCAGGCAGCTCGCGCGGGCGCCCGCGCTCCCGAGCTCGGCCGGCCGGGGCAGGCGCGGCGCACCCGCCCGCATCTCGAGCCCGGGGGCCCGCGCGGGGTACCCGACGAAGAGCGACTGACCCGGATCGGTGTCGGGCAGCAGCGCTCCGTCTGCGCCGAAGGGTGTGGCGAGCTTGGCCTCGAGCTCACCGGAGCCGAGGATCTCGAGGCAGCGCTCGCGCAGACTGATCGCCGATCGAGTCATGACTTCGCTCCCGAGACTACAGCTCGCGCGCGCGATTCGGTAAGGTCGCTGCACCCCTCGAGCTTCGACCGCACGGTTCGAGGAGGTTCGATGGCTGCAGCGCTCCGGAGCTTCGGACCGGGAGATGCGCTCGACGTCGCGATCGTCGCGCTCCTGCTCTACACCGCAATGAGTTGGCTGCGGCGGGCGCACGCGGCGCTCGCGGTGATCGGCCTGTCACTGCTCGGCGGGGTGTATCTGGGCGCCCGGCTGCTGGAGCTCACGCTGACGACCTGGGTCTTCCAGGGCTGCTTCGCGGTGCTCGCGCTCGCCTTCGTCGTGATCTTCCAGGACGAGCTGCGGCGCGGTTTCGAAGACCTCGCGGCCTTCGCGGTCGCGCGCCGCGGAGATCGCCGCCCGCGGCTGGACACGCCGGACCTGCTGGCGCGCTCGCTCGCGGATCTGGCGGGCGCGAAGATCGGCGCCCTGGTCGTGATCGAGGGGACCCAGCAGCTCGACCGCCATCTGCAGGGCGGACACGAGCTCGGCGGTCGGCTCTCGCCCGCGCTGCTCGCGAGTCTGTTCGATCCCCACTCCCCCGGGCACGACGGCGCCGTGATCGTCGAGGACCGGAACGTGACTCGCTTCGGCGTCCACCTGCCGCTGGCGCGCGGCGCCGCCGCGCCGCGCGGGCTCGGCACGAGACACAGCGCGGCGATCGGGCTCTCGGAGCGCAGCGACGCCCTGTGCCTCGTCGTGTCCGAAGAGCGCGGCTCGGTCTCGGCCGCGCGCAACGGCGAGCTCCGCTCGGTCGGCTCCGAGGACGAGCTCGCGAAGCTCGTGAGCTCGTTCTACCGCGAACGGCGCGCGCTCGACCGGGCGCGCCCGCGCCTGTTCGAGCTCGTGAGCGGGCGTCACGCCGAGAAGCTCGCCGCGATCGTCCTCGCGCTCGGGCTCTGGCTGCTGCTGGCGAAGGGCCTGCACCGCTGAGGGGGAGTCGAGCTCAGAGGCCGTTCGCGCGCACGCGCAGCGGCTCGCCGCGCAGATAGCTCTGCAGGCGCCCTTCGATCTTCGCGGCGAGCGCCGAGTCACCGCGCGCGCGGGCGAGCGCGGCGGCGCGGGCCGCCTTCGCGACCGCGTCGTCGGCACGGCCGGCCTCCATCGACGCCATCGCACAGGTGTCGAGCTCCTCGGGCGAGTCACAGGGAGACTCGCGACAGGCCTCGTCGCAGAGCGCGAGGGCCTGCGCGCCGTCGCGCAGCGCGTCGTCCGGCGACACCGACAAGAGTCGCGCGAGCCGCAGGCGCGCCTCGCGCTCGCCGCGCTCGTCGCCGAGCGCGAGGCGATACTGAGCTTCGGCATCGCCGAAGCGGCCCGCGTGCTCGAGCGCGACGCCGTAGTAGAGCCGTGCGCCGGCGAGCTCCGGCTCGATCGCGAGCGCGCGCTCGAGCAGCTCGATCTCGTGGTTGGGCGCGCCCAGCTCGCCCTGCACGAGCCCCAGATTCGCGAGCGCGCGCGCGCAATCGGGCCGGATCTTCAGCGCGGCCTCGAGCTCCGCGCGCGCCGGCCCGAACTCCTTGCGCTCCGCGAGCGCGATGCCGAGCTCGGTGTGCGCAAACCAGTTCGAGCGAGTCACCTCGATCGCGCGCGTGAAGACCGACACCGTGTCGCGCCAGGTCGCCACCTGCGCGCGCGTCTGCCAGACGAGCGCTGCCAGCACGAGCGCGGCGATCGCCGCCGCGAGCTGGCGGCCGAAGCGCGCGCGCGCCGCGAACTCGCCGAGCGCGAAGGAGGCGGCGAGCGCGAGCCCGAGGGACGGCAGATAGGTGTAGCGATCCGCGAACGCCTGCACCCCCACCTGTACGAGGCCGAGCGTCGGCACCAGCATTCCCGCGAACCAGAGCCAGCCAACCAGCAGCCACGGCCTGCGCCGTCTCTGCGCGACGGAGAGGGCGCTGATCGCGACGACCAGCACGGCCGACGCCACGACGATGCGCGGCTGGAGCGCGGGGCGGTACGGATAGATCGCCCCGAGCTCGCTCGGATCGACCGTCCGGAACAGATACTCCGCGTACGCGACGGTCGCGTTCTCGAGCCGAAGCCAGAGCGGCAGTGGAGTCACCGCCCGGGACTGGGCCACCAGAGTCACCAGGCACGAGGCCGCCGCGAGCGCGAAGAACGGCCACTTCTCGCGCGCGCGCGGCCAGAGCGAGCGCCACGACTCCAGGCGCGCGAGCGGCCAGGCGTCGAGCAGCAGCAGCAGGAACGGAAACGTCACGAGCATCGGCTTCGAGAGCAGCGACGCCGCGAACGAGGCGAGTGCGGCGAAGTAGCTCGAGCGCCGCCCGGTCCGAGCGAAGCGCGCCCACGCCCACAGGGCTGCCAGCCCGAAGCAGGCCGACAGCACGTCCTTGCGTTCCGCGACCCAGGCGACCGACTCGACGCGCAGCGGATGCACGGCGAAGAGCGCTGCCGCGAGCGCCGCGCGCCAGCGCGTTCGGGTCAGCTCGGCGAGCGCGGCGAACGCCAGCACCGCGTTCGCCGCGTGCAGCAGCGCGCTCGTCGCGTGATGCCAGGCAGGAGTGACTCCGAAGAGCGACACGTCGAGCATGTGCGAGAGCCAGGTCAGCGGATGCCAGTTGCCGGCGTGGAAGCTGGTGAACGCCGCGAGCACCGCCCGCGCGGACAGCCCGCCGGTCACGAGCGGATTGCGAGTCACGTACAGATCGTCGTCGAAGGCGAGAAATTGGCAGTCGACGACCCCGGCGAACGCGACCGCGACCAGCGCGCACAGGACCGCCCCGATCGCCGCGCGCTGGGCGCTCACTCGCCGACCATCGGAAAGCGCGGCGAAGCGCGCAGTCCCCAGCGCGCGAGGCGGAACTCGAGCCCTGTGGCGAGACAGGCGAAGCCGTAGCGCACGCTGCGCGGCAGATTGATCGACGACGCTTCCGGGAAGTACGCCGTCGGGCAGGTGATCTCGGCGATCTCGTGCCCCTGCCACAGGATCTCGGCGAGCACCTGGTTGTCGAACACGAAGTCGTCCGAGTTCCGCTCGAGCGGCAGCTCGCGCAAGAGACTCGCGCTGAACGCGCGGTAGCCCGTGTGGAACTCGGAGAGCTTCGAGCCGAGCAGCCAGTTCTCGAGCAGAGTGAGTCCGCGATTCGCGACGTACTTCCAGATCGGCATGCCGCCCTTGCGCGCGCCGCCGCCCAGGATGCGCGAGCCGAGCACGCATGGATACACGTCGCCGCCGACCAGCGCGACCATCGCCGGCAGCAGCTTCGGCGTGTACTGGTAGTCGGGGTGGACCATCACGACGATCTCCGCGCCCGCCTCGAGCGCGGCGCGGTAGCACGTCTTCTGGTTGCCGCCGTAGCCGCGATTCCGCTCGTGCACCCGCACCACCGTGCGCGGCAGGCTCGCGGCGATGCGCACCGTGTCGTCGGTGCTCGCGTCGTCGACCACGATCAGCTCGTCGACGATTCCCTGCGCCATCACCTCGTCGTAAGTCCGCTTCAGGGTCTTGGCCGCGTTGTAAGCGGGCATCACGACGACGACCTTGCGGTCTCGATACATCCGGCACCTCTCGCCGCATGATACTTTCTGCGCGGCGGCGCGGCCGCGGGGAGACGGCCATGGACGAGCTCGAGGGCTTTCAGCGCCGCCACCTGCGCGGCCTCGCGCACGCGCTCTCGCCGGTCGTGATGGTCGGGAAGGAGGGTCTGTCGGACGCGGTGGTCGCGAAGACCGAGGCCGAGCTCCTCGCGCACGAGCTGATCAAGGTGCGCTTCCTGGTCTGGAAGGACGAGAAGCGCGCGATGCTGGCCGATCTCTCCGCGCGCACGCGCGCCGAGCTGGTCGGCGTGGTCGGCCACATCGGCATTCTGTTCCGCCAGAACCGCGAGCCGGAACGCCGCATGATTCGCGTGCCCGCCCGACCGCGCCGCGGCTAGCACAACGCGTGCTAGGCTGCGCGCATGGCGTTCGAGAGAGTCGGCCAGCTGTGGCGCTTCGCGAAGTACGGGCTGCCGCTCGCGCGCACGCGGCCCGATTCGCCGCGCACGATCGCGGACGTGATCGAAGAGCAAGCGGCGGCGCGCGGAGCGCGGCCGTTCATCCTGTTCGAGGACCGGCGAGTCAGCTACGACGAGCTGAATCGCGCTGCGAACCGGGTGGCGCACTGGGCGCGTGCGCAGGGTCTCGGGCGCGGGCAGCGGGTCGCGCTGCTGATGGAGAACCGGCCCGAGTTTCTCGAGATCTGGGCCGGCCTGGCGAAGGCTGGAGTGACCACCGCGCTGATCAATACCAACCTCACCGGCCGCGCGCTCGAGCACGCCATCACGACCGCCGACGCGAAGCACTTGATCGCGGGCGCCGAGTGTCTCGCGGCGTGCGCGAGCTTGGCCGCAGGCGCGCCTTGGCAGGTCTGGGTCGCGAGCGAGCCGGGCGCGCCCTCGGCGGCGCTGCCGCACGGCGCGCTCGACCTCACGAGCGACCTGGCCACCCGGCCATCGGCGAATCTGCCGGCCGGCTCGCGGAGTGAGTCGCGCGCCGGGGACGACCTCTTCTACATCTACACCTCGGGCACGACGGGACTGCCGAAGGCGGCTCGCTTCAGTCACTTGAAGTTCATGACGGCGGGAACCGCGTCGCGGCTGGTCGGCTTCGGGCCCGAGGGCGTCATGTACTGCGCGCTTCCGCTCTATCACAGCGCGGGCGGCTGCATGGCCGTCGGCGCCGCGCTGCTGTCGGGCGGGACCCTCGCGCTGCGGCGTCGCTTCAGCGCACGCGAGTTCTGGTCCGACGTGCGCCGCTTCGAGGCGACCTCGTTCCAGTACATCGGGGAGTTCTGCCGCTATCTCTTGAATCAGCCCGGCGATCCGACGGACGGCCAGCACGCGCTGGAGTTCTGCATCGGCAACGGCCTGCGGCCCGACATCTGGGAGGCGTTCCGCGACCGCTTCCGGCTGCCGCGCATCGTCGAGTTCTACGGCGCGACCGAGGGCAACGTGTCACTCCTGAACCTGGACAACCAGGTCGGATCGGTCGGCCGGATTCCGACCCGGCTGCTGATGGACGCGCGCCTGGTGCGCTACGACGTCGAGCGCGACGAGCACGCGCGAGACGCCAAGGGCCACCTGATCGAGTGCGCCGCCGGCGAGGTCGGAGAGCTGATCGGGGCCATGCCGCGTCGCGCGGGCGACACGCGCGGCCGCTTCGAAGGCTACACGTCGAAGGAAGCCACGGAGCGGAAGGTGCTGCGCAACGCGTTCGAGGAAGGTGACTCGTTCTTCCGCACGGGAGATCTGCTGAAGCGCGACGCGCGCGGCTACTTCTACTTCGTGGACCGGATCGGCGACACCTTCCGCTGGAAAGGCGAGAACGTCTCGACCCAGGAAGTCGCCGAGTCACTCGCCGCGTTTCCCGGAGTCGACATGGTCAACGTCTACGGCGTCGAAGTGCCCGGCGCCGACGGCCGCGCCGGAATGGCGGCAGTGATCCTCTCGGGCTCCGAGGAGTTCGACGCGCGCGCCTTCTACGCGCACGCGGTGACCGCTCTGCCCGCCTACGCCGTTCCCGTCTTCCTGCGCCTCCAGCGCGAGGCGGAAGTGACTGGCACGTTCAAGCTGCGCAAGGTGGAGCTTCAGCAAGAAGGCTACGACCCCGCGAAGATCGGCGATCCCCTGTTCGTGCGCGACGAGAGAGCGCGCGCCTACGTGCCGCTCGACGGCGAGGCGCACCGCCGCGTGCTGTCGGGCGAGATTCGCGTCTAGGCCGAGGATTCGGTTCTAGGCAGATAGGGTCGCGGTCGATACGCCGTGAGCCGCGCGAGAGCGCCGCGCCGGGAGTATCGATGATCCTGCCGATCGGTCACGACCAAGGAAGCGTCCAGCGCATTCCGTGGGTGACCTTCGCGCTGCTCGCCGCCATCGCCGCCGGCTTCATCGCAGCGCGCGGCGCCCAGGGCGTCTTCGGTGACGCGCCCGAGGTGGGGCTCGACGCCGCGCTCGAGGTCTGGCTGACTCACCCGTATCTCGAGCTCGATCCCGCGCTGCTGGCGGCCGCGCGAGCGGAGGCCAGCGACGAGAGCTTCGACGAGCGCATCGAGCTCGCGCGCGGCGAGTCGAGCCGCACGGCGCCCGACGCCGAGGCGCGCGCGACGCAACAGGCCGAGCTCGACTATCTCAGCCGGCTCGCGCTGCGCGGGACGGACGATCGGCCCGGCCCGAACCATCCGTTTCGCCGCTTCGGCTTCCAGCCCTCCGCGCCGCGCTGGAGCACGCTGGCGACTCACTGGCTGCTGCACGCCGGATATTGGCATCTGGCGCTCGCGCTGATCTTGATCTTCCTCACCGGGCCCGCGCTCGAAGACGTCTTCGGCCGACCGCTGTTCGCCGGCCTGTGCGCCCTGTGCGCGCTGGCGAGCGCGGCCGGATACGCGCTCGCCGAGCCGGACTCACACACCCCGCTGATCGGCGCGTCGGGGCTCGCGGCGGGCCTGGTCGGCGCGTTCGCGGTCCGCCACGCAGGCGCGCGCATCCGCTTCGGCTGGCTCGCGCTGGGCACGCGGATCCGGACCGGAACGTTCGGCGCGCCGGCCTGGCTCGCGCTGCCGCTTTGGCTCGCGGCCGGCGCCGCAATGCACTTCTTGTCCGGCAGCGGGGTGGTGGAGACGGGCGAGTCACTCGCGCCGAGCGGAGCCGCTCTGGCAACGGGAGTCTCGATCGCGCTCGCGCTGAAGCTGCTGCGCGTCGAGGAGCGCTGGATCGCGGTGGCGCTGGAGGCGCGCAACTCGGTCCAGCTCGATCCGCGCCTGCGGCGCGCGCTCGATGCCCACGCGCGCGGCTCGCACGACCAGGCGATCTCGCTCGCGACCGCCGTCTTGCGCGAGCGCCCCGACGATCCCGACGCGCTGCTCGCGGTCTGGCACGCGCAGCTCGCGGCCGGGCGAGAGACTCTGGGACTTCCGGCTGCGAGGCGGCTCATCGAAGTCTTCGCACGCCACGGCGCGCTCGCGCCCGCGGCACGCATCTGGGACGAGCTGGTGCGCGCGCTTCCCGACACGCGCCTCGAGACGACTGTACTCCTGCGCATCGTCCCCGAGCTGGTCGTGCAGGCGCGCCGCGATTCGGCGATCGCCGCGCTGCGCTGCGTCGTGGCGCCGGAGAACCGGAGCCTCAGCGTCGGACAGGCGGTTCGCGCTGCGGAGCTCGCCGCCGAGCTCGATCCGCCGTGCGCGCTTCGCGCCGCGCGCTTTGCGCTCGAACACGGCGGCGATCTCGCAGCGGAGCGGCGCGAGCACATCGAGACGCTCGTCCGCGAGCTTGCGAGCAAGACGGGGGAGGTCCAGCCGCCGAGTGAGTCGCCCGAGGCCGCGCCGGCACCGTTCGCCGCGCCCACGGCTGCGGACCCCGATCTTCTCGCCGCGAGCGAGCCGTTCGAGCTCGAAGCGACGAGTCACACCGAGATGCCGACCGTCGTGTACACACCGCCGCCGCGCGCGGCGCCCGTTCCGGCGCCGGCGCCCACAGCCGCCCCATCACTCGCCCCCGAGCGGCGCGAGCCGAGCAGCGTGAAGCTCACGGCCGCCGTGCCCGTAGAGCTCGCGCCCGAGGGCCTGCGCTTGCGCATCGAGGGCGCGCCGGCCTCGCTGCTCACCTGGGAGCGCATCCAGGCGGTCGGCGTCGGGCTCGTCTCGGGGGTCGCCGCCAAGCCGATCGTCCTGATCGACCTGGCGCTCAACTGGGCCGACGGCGACGGCGGCTCGCTCGAGGCGCTGCGCCTGCGCAGTGACTCGTTCCGCGCGCGCGCACTCGTCGGCGGGGAAGGCAGCGCGCTCGAGGCGCTGCGCGCGCTGCTCGCCCAGCTGCTGGCGCGCAGCGGCGCGGTTCCGCTGCCCGACGGCGGCTCCGCGCGCGGCTTGCCCTTCCGCGAGTTTCCGGATCCGTCCTCGTACGAACGCGAAGTCCTGCTGCAAGCCGGCTAGCAACCGTCAAGTCCAAGTCCGCGCGGACCGATCGGTCTTTGGCCGAGAGCGCGACCGAGGGGACGATGGATCAGCGACTCACTCTCCGGGGAAGACTCCTGTTGGGCTTCGTCGCCGTGCTGATGCTGCCCATCGGCTCGGCGGTCTGGGCGTTTCGCGGCGCGCTCCAGGTGCAGACTCATACGCGCGCCCTGGCGGAGAATCGCTATCCCGTCCTCGAAGCCGCGAGTCGCGCCTCGTCGCGACTCACGACGTTCCAGGCGACGGCGGAGCGCGCCTGCGGCAGCTTCGACTCGGCCGCGCTCGAGCACGCGCGGGGCATGGCGCGCGACCTCGACGCCGAGCTGGCGGCGCTGGAGGCGCTGGCGGACGACCCGAAGGTGGCGGAGCTCCGCGGCGAGGCGCAGAAGTACGCGAACGACGCGCTCGCTCACTGCACGGCGATGCTCGCCGGACGAGTCAGCGAGCAGATGCGCGAAGAGGTCGAGCGCGACTCGCACGTCTCGGCGCGCCTGGCGCGCATGATCGACGAGTTCCGCTCCGAGCGCGCGGCCGCGATCTCGGCCGAGCTCGAGGCGATCGCCGCCTTCACGCGCCGCAACGCGCTCGTCCTGGCGCTCACGCTGCTGGCGGCGCTCGGCGCCGGCCTCGCGGTGTCGGCGCGCCTGTCCCGCAGCATCGTCGCGGACGTCGTCGAGACCACGACCGAGCTGGCCAGCGCGGTCGCCGACGGCGACCTGACTCGCCAGGTCGAAGTTCGGCGCGACGACGAGCTGGGCAGCGTCTCGCGCGCGCTGCGCGGCATGATCGAGGGGCTGCGCACGCTCGTGGGCCAGGTGAAGGGCTCGGTCGAGGTGCTCGCGAGCACGGTCGAGGAGCTGACTCCCGCGGCGGAGCAGATCGAGAAGGGCGCCGAGGCGCTGGGCGAGAGCTCGCGCGCGGTCGACGACGCGACGCAGAGTGCGTCCGAGAATCTCGGCGCGGTCGCCGCCGCCGCCGGTCAGTCGAGCCGCAGCGCGACCGAGCTCGCCGAAGGCGCGGGCGTGGTCATGAACAGCATGGCGACGGCGCGCGAGCAGGTGGAGTCGATCAACTCGTCGATCCGCTCGGTCTCGACCGCGGTCGAGGAGCTCTCGGCGTCGCTCGGCGAGGTGGCGAAGAGCTCGAATCACTCGGCCGACATCGCCGGGAAGGCGGCGCGCACGGCGCGAGACACGAATCAGGCGTTCGAGAAGCTCGGCGTCGCGGCGCAGGAGATCGGCAACGTCGTCGGCGTGATCAACGACATCGCGGACCAGACCAACCTGCTCGCGCTGAACGCCACGATCGAAGCGGCGAGCGCGGGCGACGCGGGCAAGGGCTTTGCCGTCGTCGCGAACGAGGTGAAGGAGCTCGCGAAGCAGACCGCGGTCGCGACGCAGGAGATCGAGGAGCGCATCCGGTCGATCCAGTCGTCGACGCGCTCGGCCGTCGAGGCGATCGAGACGATCGGCCGGATCATCGACGAGATGCACGAGAACACGCGCACGATCGTGATCGCCGTCGAAGAGCAGACCAGCACGAGCGCGCAGATCGCCGCGAGCGTCGCCGACGCCGTGGAGCGCACCGAGGAGATCACGCGCGCGATCTCGAGCGCCGCCGAGGCGAGTAAGTCGTCGGCGCGCAGCAGCGAGGAGCTCAAGCGCGTCGCGGTCGAGATGGCCGAGCGCGCCGGCGACGCCGTGCAGGGCTCGACGAGCGCGCGCGAGATCGTGCGAGAAGTCGCAGGCGCCGCGCTCGAGAACCGCAAGGTCGCGAACGTGACTCTCGGCGCCGCGAACAAGGTCGCGAGCGAAGTCGAGAGACTGCGCGCCCTGGTCGCCGCGTTCCGCGTCTAGCGCAGGGCGCCCGCAGAACGCCGACGTCGGAGCGTTCACCGGCTCCGAGCGTGTGTGAGCCAATCCCAAGGCAGCTCCGATCTGCGGTAGGCTGACTTCCCCACGCACAGAAGGAAGACCCGATGAAGCTGCGCAAGCTCGGCCGCACCGGCCTCAAGGTTTCGAATCTCTGTCTCGGCACCATGACCTTCGGCAACAACACCTGGGGCTGCGACGAGCCGACCTCGGCGCGCATCGTCGCGCGCTTTCTCGACGCGGGCGGAAACTTCGTCGATACGGCCGACGTGTATTCGACCGGTGTGTCGGAAGAGATCACCGGGCGCGCGATCCGCAACAAGCGCTCGCAAGTGATTCTCGCAACGAAGGTCGCGGGCCCGATGGGCAGCGGCGTGAACGACATGGGGCTCTCGCGCAAGCACATCCTCGACGCGGTCGACGCGAGCCTGCGCCGGCTCGGTACCGACTACATCGACGTGTATCAGGTTCACGCCTACGACCCGACCACGCCGCTCGACGAGACACTGCGCGCGCTGGACGCCTGCGTGCGCGCGGGCAAGCTGCGCTACATCGGCTGCTCGAACTTCTCGGCCTGGCAGCTGATGAAGGCGACCGCGCTCGCGCGCGAGCTCGGCACGGCGCGCTTCGACTGCCTGCAGCCGCAGTACTCGCTCGTCTGCCGCTCGATCGAGCGCGAGCACCTGCCGCTCTGCATCGAGGAAGGCATCGGTGTGATTCCCTGGAGCCCGCTGGGCGGCGGCCTGCTGACCGGCAAGATCGGAAAAGGGGGCGCGGCGCCGGCGGGCTCGCGCTCGGCGGTCGACCCGATGAACCGCGAGCGCTTCAAGTCGGAGCGCAACCTCGCGATCGCCGAGGCGGTGGTCGGCGTCGCGAAGTCGCTGGGCAAGACGGCGAGTCAGGTCGCGCTCGGCTGGTGCGCGCTCCAGAAGGGAGTCACTTCTCCGATCTTCGGCGCGCGCACGCTCGAGCAGCTCGAGGACAACCTGGGCGCCGCGGATCTGGTGCTGTCCGAGGACGTGCGCAAGAAGCTCGACGAGGTCTCCGCGCTCGAGCTCGTCTATCCCTACGACTTCCACCAGCGCGTGCGCGCGATGATGGGCGCGCTGCAGCTCGACTGACTCAGCGGAGCTGTTCGAGGAGCGCGCTCGCGTCCGCGTCGCCCGGGTACGCGCGCGCGAGCGCTTCCGCCGCCGCGCGCGCCGCGTCGCGCTGACCGGAGTCGCGCAGGATGGTCGCGCGCGCGAGCAGCACGTTGCGATTGGTCGGCCACTTCCGCGCCGCGCGCTCGAGCAGCTGCAGGGCTTCCGGTGTGCGGCCGAACGAGTGCAGCGCGATCGCGAGCGTGTAGCTGTAGCGCGCCTCCTCGGGCGCCAGCTTCGCCGCGCGCTCGAGCGCGGCGATCGTCGCGTCGTGATCTTCGAGCCGCGCCTCCGTCAAGCCCAGCGCGAACTCCACCGTGGCCGTGGCAGGCACGCGCGCGCGCGCCGCTTCGAGCACGCGCAGCGCGTCGGCGTCGCGGCTCTGCGCGCGATACGCGTCCGCAGAGTTCACGTAGGCGGGAATGAAGGCCGGGTCGAGCGCGAGCGCGGCGCGGAACTCCGCCTGCGCCTCGTCGAAGCGCTCCTTGCGCGCGAAGAACGTGCCCAGATTCACGTGCGCCTCCGGCCGGTCCGCCGCGTAGCGCTGCGCGGCGACGTACTCCTCGTCGGCGCGCACGCGCGCGCTGCGGAGTGACTCGGGCACCCGCTCGGTCGGCAGCTCGGCCAGCGCGCTCGCCGCCGCGACGCGCACCGCGAGCGTCGGATCGCCAAAGAGCGGCGTCACCGCGGCCGCGCGCGGCGCCGACGGCAGCTCCGCCGCCAGCTCGACCGCGGCGAGCCGCACGACCGGGCTCGGGTCGGTCGCGCCGCGCTCCGCCGCCTCGGCAACCGACGGATCGATCGAGCCCTGGAGCCGCGCGAGCGCGGAAGCCCGCACGAGCGCCGGCTGATTCGGATCGAGCGAGAGCGCGGCGAGTGACTTTACCGAGCCCGGCCGCTCGAGCTCGGCGTCGTGAAAGACCTCGGCGAAGCGCTGGAAGCCGGTCGGCTCCCGGCCCGTCCACTTCCGCACCGCAGCCGCCGCCCACTTCGCGCCGCGCTCGTGGTGACACGCATCGCACGCGTTCGGCACGCCGAGCGAGACGGACAGATCCGGTCGGGGGATGCGCAAGCTGTGATCGCGGCGCGGGTCGATCTGCATGTACGTCGCACGCGGCATGTGGCACTCGACGCAGGCCGAGCCTTTCGAACCGGGCTTGTGGAAGTGGTGCGCCGGCGCGTCGTACTTCTCCGCCGAATGACACCCGGCGCAGAGCGCGTTCCCCTGAGCGCGCAGCGCATCCGAGTGCGGCTCGTGGCAATCACTGCAAGTGACTCCCTTGGCGTACATGCGGCTCTGCAGGAACGACCCCCAGGTGTACACCTCGTCGTGTTGCTGGCCGTCGACGTAGTAGAGCGGCGGCACCAGCAGCGCCGGCCGGTAGTGGTCGAGGAAGGGCGCGCCGGCGCGGTAGCCCTCGGCGATCTGAGTGCGCCGAGAGTGACATTGCGCGCAGACCTCGATCTCGCCGTCGCTGGCGCGGGGCGCGCTGCGCGTCGAGTTGCCGCTCGCGGGGTCGAGCGTCCAAATGACGCCGCGCCGCTCGCGCAGCGAGACGGTGAGACCCGGCGAGCCGCCGGCGCCGCGCGCGCCCGCCCAGGCGACGTGTCTCGAGCCGGGACCATGGCATGCCTCGCAGCCGACCCTGATCTCCGCGAAGCGCGTGTCGAACGTTCCGTTTGCGGCGTCGTAGCGCTTGCGCACGTCGGTCGAGTGACAGTCGGCGCACATGTGGTTCCAGTTCTGCTGCCGCCCGGTCCAGTGCAGCTCGTCGCCGGCCGCGAGCTTCTCGTGGGGGTAGAGGTCGAACCAGCGCTTCGCGGCGACGTCCCAAGCGTGCGTGTACGCCTGCAGGCGACCGCCGGGCAGCTCGACGAGAACTTGCTGCAGCGGCGCAACGCCGAAGGTGTACTTCACCGGGAAGTCCGCGATACGACCGTCCGGCCCGGCCGCGTGCAGCGCGAACGCGCCGTCGCGCTCGCGCAGCTCACCGCCCGCCGTGGAAGCGAGGACGGTGTTGGGATCGGCGATCTGCATCGCCTGCGCGTGCTGTGAGGCGCGCCACGCGGCCGCCTCCGCCGAGTGACAGCTCGCACAAGCCTCGCTGCCGACGAACTCGAGCGGCGCGGCGGGCGCAGAGGGCGGGGGGGCAGGCGCCGCCGCCGGCGGGGACTCACTGCGCGAGCAGCCTGCGATCCACGCGCACAGCAGTGCACCCCGAACGAGCTTCGAAATCACGCGCGACTCAGTGAGCCAGCAGACGAACGACGCTTCCCGCACGCAACTCAGCCTAACATGAACCCGTCCTCACGGGAGAAGCCGGCGGCGCTCCGAGCAGCACGCTCGCGTGCACCGGGAGGCGGCCGAGGCGAATCCTCGAGATCTCCCACTCGAACGCGCCGGACAGCGGGGCGACGAGCTCGCGCAGCTCCGGCTCGCTGTAGACGCGCAGCCAGGAGACGACGCCGTCCCACAGGATCACGAACGGGATCAGCGGCACGAGCCACGAGAAGAACAGCGACGAGACGCGGAATGGCCGCCAGAACGGAACCGTGAGCGCGGCGACGATCGGCGCTGCGAGCAGCCCGAGCAGCTGCAGCGGCTCGCGACTCACGAGCTCGAAGACCGCGATCGGACGCCGCGCGCCTGCGGCGTCGGCGAGGATGGCCCGCGCCTCGGCCGGCCGGAAGTGGTGGAAGGCGTTCCAGATCGTGCGCAGACCTGCGAGCTCCGCGGGCACGCGGGTCGCGTCGACGGACTGCGCCGAGTAACTCAGCGCGCCCCCGGAGCGCGCGGAGGCGGCCGCGAGCGCCGCCAGGTTCGGATGGAAGTCGGAGAGCGTCGCGTGGACGGCGATTCCGCGCGCCCGCAGTCGGGCCACGACCTCCGGCATCGGACCGGCGCCGCCCGAGCACAGATCGAGAATCTCGCGCTCGCCGGTGCGGCGGAGCAGGCGCTCGAGGGCGGGGATCAGAGGACCCGCCTGGCCCGAGCGCGCGACGATCCACGCGAGATAGGTCGTCGCGCCGTCGCGGATCGCGCGCGGGATCCAGGGCAGGTCCTCGAGTTCGACGAGATGTCGGCGCGACACGCCGGCGCCGACACTACTCGGTGTCGACGAACGCCAGCCCGCAGCTCGCGCAGGTCGCGGCGCCCTCGACCGCCGGCTCCTGACACGCGGGGCAGCAGCTCGTGTCGAGCGCCCCGGGGTCGAAATCGTCGGGTAGATCCGGAAAGAGCTCGAGCATGACCTCGCGGTCGATCTCGCGCGCGACTTCGAGCTCGGTGAACGGCACGTACACGGCCCACAGACTGTCGGTCGCGCGCCGCTCTCCGACCGGAGCGACTCGGTGCGGGACGCCCTCTTCCTCGAGTCGCTCCGCGAGCGCGTGCGCCCAGTCGAGCGTCGCGCTGCGCAGCAGGTGGAGCTGGACCTCGAGCTCGCTCATGTGCCGCGCACGGCGCCCGGCTCGAGCAGCCCGCGCCCGGGGACGAAGTTCGCCTCGAGGCGGATCCCGTCCGGGTCCTCGAAGAGCACCGAGTAGTAACCCGGCGCCCAGACACCCGCTTCCGGGGCATGCACGATGCCCGCGCCATTCGCGACGAGAAACTCGTGCAGAGCGTCGACGTCCTCGCGCGAGCGCGCGCGGAAGCACAGGTGGTGCAAGCCGCTGCGCTGCTGGCTGAACGCTTGGCCCGCGAGCTCGGGCGACGCGGGCCGGATGCCGAGCGCGGTCCGCCCGCCGACGCAGTAGTAGTACTCGGGTGAGTCGATCACGGGTTTGAGGCCGAGATACGGGAGCAGCGCGCCGTAGAACGCGCGCGCCTTCGCGAAGTCGCGCACCGTCAGAATGACGTGCGCCATGCCGTTGATCTCCATCGGCGCAGTGTAGCAGGGGGCGCCCGCGTGCTATGAAGCGCAGATGGCCGCGCGCGCGCCCGATCGGACCAACGGACTCGTGGAGCTGCTCGCGCTCGAGGAGATCGAGCGGAACATCTTTCGCGGCGCGAACGAGAGCGGGCAGCGCGAGCGCCTGTTCGGCGGGCAAGTCGCCGCGCAGGCGCTCACCGCCGCGGGTCGCACCGTCGACGGGCGCGCCGCCCACTCACTGCACGCGTACTTCTTGCGGCCGGGCGACCCGGCGATCCCAGTGCTCTACACCGTCGACCGCATCCGCGACGGCCAGAGCTTCACCACGCGCCGTGTCGTCGCCGTGCAGCACGGACAGGCGATCTTCACGGTGGCCGTATCGTTTCAAGTGCGCGAGGAGGGCTACGAGCACCAGCAGCTCGAGATGCCGGCCGCGCCTCCCCCGGAGTCACTCCCGACCTGGCAGGAGCGCGCGAGCGCGCTGCCGCCGGGCGCGGTCCCGTGGACGCGGAGTGACCGCCCGATCGACTTGCGACACGTCGAGGCGCCGACCTTTCTCGGCGGCCCGCCTCGGCGCGGCGGCAACTTGGTCTGGTTCCGCGCCGTCGGCTCGCTGCCCGAGGATCCGTTCTTCCACCGCTGCGCGCTCGCCTACGCCTCGGACATGTCGCTGCTCGACACGGTGATTCTTCCGCACGGCCGCAGCGGGCCACTCGGCCCGCTCATGATGGCGAGCCTCGACCACGCGATCTGGTTCCACCGCGACATGCGCGCGGACGATTGGCTGCTCTACGTGCAGGAGAGCCCGGTCGCGACCGGCGCGCGCGGCTTCGCGCGCGGGACGATCTTCACGCGCGCGGGCGAGCTGGTGGCGTCGGTCGCGCAGGAGGGCCTGATCCGTCCGACCGGCCGACCCGAGGACCGCTCGCTCTAGGGAGCCGCGAGAAACCGCGGCGGCAGCGGCGCGCGAGCGATCGCGGCGTCACAGTAGAGCGTCGCGTAGACCGACAGTGACTCGACGAAGGCGCTGTAGAAGATCGCGCCGGTCTCCGGCCCCGCGCACTCGGCCGGTCGAACGAAATCGACCCGCGCGCGCTCGAAGCCCGCGGCCGTCTGCCGCACGAGCTCGACCCGGCCCGACCAGAAGGCGATCGCCGCGGTTCCGTCGGCGGCGAAGTGGATGTCCTGCGCGAAGTCGGCGGCGACGCGCGGGCCGAGATCCAGCCGCAGCAGCTCCGCTCCCGCGCGAGTCACTCTGAGCTCCAGCCGGCCGCTGCGATCCTCGACGAAGAAGCCGCGGCCGAGCCGGTCGAATGCGACGAAGAGCAGCTCGGGCGGCGGGTCGACGCGCGCGAGCTCGCGCAGGTCGGAGGCGAGGTGAAACGCCGCGAAGGTGACCGCGCCGTCCGGCGCGATCACGTCCGCGTTCAGCCAGACGTCTCCGCCGAGCGGATCGACGGCCACGCTCTTCGGCGCAGTCACTGCGCCGTCGCGCGCGTGCAGACGCGTCTCTCGCAGCAGGCGGCCTTCCGGCGAGACCACGACCAGCGCGCCATCCTGCGCCGCGCGCCCGCGACCCGCGCCATAGCGCGTGACGTAGAGATTGCCGTCGGGCCCCAGCGCGATCTCGTTCAGCCCGGTGCCCAGCGCGTCGAAGTGCTCGACGTCGCCCATGCCCGGCCGCACGCGCCCCATCTCTTCGAAGTAAGTCGTGTAGTAGATCCAACCGTTCGGGTGGGCGAGCACGTCCCACACCGACGAGGCGGAATCGGGTCCCGGCCGGCGCGCGACGAGCGGCGGCAGGAACTGCCCGCGCTCGGTGTCGAAGCGGCCGATCAGGTGCGCGCTCGGCTCGAGCAGATCCGCCCTCGGATCGCCGCCGTGCGCGCGCATCGCGGTCCAGAACGGCGAGAGGCCGAAGTAGATCACTCCGGCGCGCTCGTCCGCGAACCAGGCCGAGTAGCGCTCCTGCCCGAACCCGACGACCGCGCTTCGATACAGCTGCGGCGCCGAGGAGGCCGCGCACGCGGAAACGAAGAGCGAGAGCGCGAGCAGCGGGCTCGTGTGGCAAACTCGCGCGATGCCCATCTTCGACGATGTCACGAGCCAGATGAAGGACGCCCTGCGCGCCCAGCAGAAGCTGCGCCTGCAGGCGCTCCGCAACATCCGCGCGGCGTTCCTGCTGCGACTGAAGGAGGACAACTCGCAGAGTGTCTCCGACGAGGATTGCATTCCGATCCTGCGCCGGCTCGAGAAGCAGCGCCGCGAGAGCATCGAGGCGTTCGACGCGGGCGGGCGCGCCGAGCAGGCCGCCAGCGAGCGGGCGGAGCTCGAGATCGTGCTCGGCTTTCTACCGAAGCAGGCCGACGAGGCGACCACCCGCGCGTGGGTCCAGAGCGCGATCGCGGAGAGCGGCGCGAAGTCGGCGAAGGACCTGGGCCGCGTGATGGGCGCGCTCATGAAGGCGCACAAGGGTGACGTCGACGGAAACGTGGCGCGCCGCATCGCCGCGGAGATTCTGCCCGCCTGACGTGAGTCACTTCTCGTCGCTCGTGCGAGATGGGGTCGAACAGAAGCCGGTTGGGCGCGCCAGCCACGCGCGGAGCGTAGCGAGTGGTGCTAGACGCACCACTCCAGGATCAGGAGCTCGTCCGAGTCTGCGGGCGCGGGCAGCAGACACACGATGTTCCGCAACACGTCCGGGAACTGCCACTCCTCCGAGATGCCCGCGTAGAAAGCCTCGGCGAGATCGTGCGTGAGCTGGCGCAGCGTGGCCTGCGCCGGATCGGTGTCGGCCTCGCGCAGCAAGAGCTGCAGGTCGAGCTTGGGCTCCGCGCCGAGCCCGCCCTTGAACAGCGACGCGTCGGCTGCGCTGAGCTGCGCGTCGGGCGCGATCTCCGACAGACACGTGATCAGTCGCAGGAAGAGGGAGTACGGCGACGAGTCGTCTCCGTCCTGGACGACGCCGAGCACACCGACCGGCTCGGAGTCGATCATGTGCCCGACGTAGTCGAGCCCGTCGAGGCGCGGCACCAGCGCGTCCGTGCCCCCCGAAACCGAGGCGACGTCGCGCGCGATGCAGGTGAACTCGAACGGGACCGTGTCGAAGACGGTGACGGGTCCGTTCGCGAACAGTCGCGCGAGGATCGCGGTGCGCCCGGCGGGGTCGTCGGCGCGCGCCGGCATCACCTGGAACTGCTGCTCGTCGGGGTCGCAGCAGCTCTCGACCGCGGTGTACGCGTCGACGAACTCCTGGATCAGGACTTCGGGATTCTGCAGATAGTCGACGCACTCGCGCATCTGCGCGTCGAGTGGAAGCGCCCGCGCTCTCTCGAAGCGCTGCCGTAGAATCGTGCTGGGGAAGCGTGTGATCAGATCCGCCAAGTAGAGCTCCGCCTCACACAATATCGGCAGCACAGTTGCCGAGTTAGAGTGCTGTGTCAGCGATCGGGATCATCGGTGCCGGCCGGGTCGGGAGCGCGCTCGCGCTCGCGCTCGCCGAGAAGGGCCAGCGCGTCGCCGCGATCTCGAGCCGCCGCGACAACACCGCGCGCGCGCTCGCGCGGCGCATCGACGGCGCGCGCGCGACCTCGGCGGCCGAGGTGGCAGCGCTCTGTGACTTGATCTTCTTGGCGCTGCCGGACTCCAGCGTCGCGCCCGTCGCAGCGGAGCTGCCCTGGCGCGCCGGACAGGCGGTGGTGCACACGTGCGGCGGGCTCGACCTCGCCGCGCTCGCGCCCGCGGCCGCGCGCGACGCGCTCACCGGCGGCTTCCATCCGCTGCGCGCGTTCGCGGCCGCTGACCCGGGTCCCAACGCGTTCGCGGGGGTCACCTGCGGGATCGCGGCGGGCCCCGCCCTGTCGGCGCAGCTCGAGGAACTGGCCGGCGCGCTCGGCGCGCGCGTGCTGCGCATCGACGGGGTCGACCGCGCGCTCTATCACGCGGCCGCGGTGTTCGCGAGCGGCTTCGCGGTCGCGCTCCTGCTCGCCGCACGGCGCGCCTGGGCGCTCGCCGGTCTGCCCGAGGCCGAAGCGCGCGCCTCGCTCGCGCCGCTCCTGACTGGCGCCGCAGCCAACGCCGGCGCAATGCCGCTCGAGCGCGCGCTCTCCGGCCCGATCGCGCGCGGCGACGCCGAGACCATCGCCCGGCACCTCGAACGCCTCGGCCGCGCGCCCGAGCTCGCCGACCTCTACCGCGCCCTCGGCGCGCAGCTCCTCGGCCTCGACCTCGGTCACTCGCCCGAAGTCCGCGACCAGCTCCGCCGCGCACTCACGCGCTGAGAGTCGAGCGAGCCTTCGACTGCGGCCGCGCCGGTCGGCTGCGCCTCTTGCTGCTGCATCGCCCGCAAGATCGAGCCTTTGCGCACCGGGTGAGCGCGGCTTGTGACGAGCGGCCGCTGAGTCAGGCCCGTGACGCCCATGTTCCGCGAGGAATCGCCGCGCGACCCGGTGCGCACAGGCGGAAACGCGTGGCCGCCCACGCGCGGCACCCGCCGAGCGGTGACCTAGGACTCGCTGAGCATCTTCTCGAAACGGTCCGACACGGTCGCGTCGTGCGCGCGGGCGAGCTTCACGAACACGCGCAGGAACGGGTCGGGGTCGACGAAGCGCAGCGCGCAGCCGGCGGGCGTCTCGCGCACGAACTTCGCGAGGATCGCGATGTGCTCGTCGGTCTTGAACCAGCGGAGCTCGATCGCGACCGAGCTGCCCGGGGCGAGTCGCAGCTGGGCGCACTCGACGCGCGCGCCGCTGTCGGAGACGTCGACGATCGTTCCCTCGCACTCCGTCGCGCCCACGCGCAGCACGGCGGGGATGCGCACGATGTAGCGCGGAGCGACGCGCCGCACCGGAGATTCGCGCAGCTCCTCGTCGTCGAAGACCATGCCGCGTCCTTCGGCGAAATCGCGCTTTCCTTTGAGAGCGGGCGGTGACGGGATCCCAACGCTCGCCGGCGCGGCGAGCGTCAAGGACCCGACACCAGCCCCCGC
The DNA here is from genome assembly GCA_044450765.1 of Myxococcota bacterium. GTDB lineage: Bacteria > Myxococcota_A > UBA9160 > SZUA-336 > SZUA-336 > VGRW01. The sequence continues at coordinate 39,612 of JBIOJK010000017.1, forward strand.
GCGGAGGCGCGAGACGGAGCTCCGAGAGCGCCCCGTGCATCGCCGCTTTCCTCTTTGTTTCCGGAAAGTTGCGCGCGAGAGAGCCGCTCTTCGAGGCGCTCAAGCCAGTGCCCACACGCGCCGATGGAGCGCCGGGCACCTCCTTTGCACACGCCTACGCGCGCATGGGTCTGGCCACACAGATGGTCGTGGAGGAGATGGGGCGGATGGAGTCTCTCATCCGGCAAGCATGGCAACGGCACGGTCGCATACCGCCGGAGCTCAAAGAACGGATCGTCATCGAGCACACATCCTTGATCAGTTACATCGTGAGTCGCATCGCGGTGAGGCTGCCGTCGCACGTCGACCTCGAGGACCTGCACAACACGGGCGTGATCGGGCTGATGGACGCGGTCGACAAATACGACCCGACGAAAGACTGCAAGTTCAAGACATATGCCGAGTTCCGGATCCGCGGCGCGATCCTCGACCAGCTCCGGTCGCTCGACTGGGTGCCGCGCTCGGTGAGACAGAAGAGTCGCCAGCTCGAACAGGCGACCAACGCCGTCGAGCAGAGACTCGGCCGGCCAGCGACGGAGGACGAGGTCGCGACCAGCCTCGGCCTCGGTCTCGACGACTTCCACTTGCTGGTGAATCAGACGCGCGGCGTCTCGATGGTGAACCTCGACGACTTGCGCGGACAGAGCGACAACGATCAGCCGCTGCCGAGCGGGAACCTCGAGGACGTCAACGCCGAGGACCCCTTCGCGCAGCTCAAGCAGCGCGAGCTGACTCAAGCGCTCGCGAACGGCATCGCCGGGCTACCCGAGAAGG
>JBIOJK010000018.1:0-37005 GCA_044450765.1 Myxococcota bacterium
CGTGCAGCTCGGCGTGCGGCTGGAACGCCAGCGCGAGCAGCCCGAGCGCGGGCAGCAGCGCGACCTGCATCGCGAGCTTGTGCGCGAGATTCTCCGCCAGGTCTCCGTGGATCGGGTGCACGGGGCGGAGCAGGAGGAACGCGAACTGGCCCTGCTCGACGCGGTACTGGAACTCCCACATGTGCCAGCCGGAGGTGATCTGATTGACCGCCGCGAGCACGAGATAGTACGCGGCGAACTCGTGCGGCCCGTAGCCGCGCAGCGTCCCGCCCTGTGCGGTCGCGGCCGCGGACCAGACCACGAGATACACCAGCGGCTCGATCACCATCCCCAGCAGCCAGATCGCGCTCGACGCGCGGTACTGCATCTCGACGGCGAGCGAGACCCGGATGAACGTCGCGTAGAGGTCGCGCAGGAAGCTCACGGCGCCGGCTCCCCGGCGAACACGCGCTCGATCACTTCCTCGATCGGCGGGTCCTCGACCACGAGGTCGACGACGGCCAGGTCCGCGAGCAGCTGGGCCGTGATCTTCGGCGTGTCGGCCTTCGGCACGCGCAGGACGATGCGCTCGCCCGCGCGCGACACGACCTCGCCGTAGCTCGACAGGGCGGTGGGGTTCGGCGCCGGCGCGGCGAGCTCGACCGACACCGTCTTGTGCGAGGAGAAGCTCGCGACGAGCGCGGAGAGCTGGCCGTCGAACAGGAGCCGCCCGCGGTGGATGACGATCACGCGGCGGCAGAGCGCCTCGACGTCGGCCATGTAGTGACTCGTGAGCAGAACCGTCGCGCCGGTGCGCCGGTTGTAGCCCGCGATGAACTCGCGGATGCGCCGCTGCATGGTCACGTCGACTCCGATCGTCGGCTCGTCGAGGAACAGGACCTGCGGCTCGTGAAGCAGCGCGACCGCGAGCTCGCACTTCATGCGCTCGCCGAGTGACAGGTTGCGCACCGGTCGCTCGAGCAGCGCGCCGAGCTCCAGCAGCTCGGTCAGCTCCGCGAGCACGCGCCGAAAGCGCGCCGGGTCGATCCGGTAGATCGCGCGGTTGCGCTCGAACGAGTCGGCGACGGGAATGTCCCAGACGAGCTGGTTGCGCTGGCCCATCACGAGCGTGATCTGGCGCAGGAACGCGTGCTCGCGCTGCCACGGCACGAAGCCGAGCACGCGCGCGCCGCCGGCCGTCGGGTGCAGCAGGCCCGAGAGCATCTTCAGCGTCGTCGTCTTGCCTGCGCCGTTCGGCCCGAGGAAGCCGACGACCTCGCCCGGCTCGACGGCGAAGCGAATCGAATCGACAGCGGTGACTCGCCGCGACTCACGCCGGAAGAGACTGCGCAGCGCCGCGCGCGCCCCGGCCGCGCGCACGGGCACGACGTAGGTCTTCCCGAGTCCTTCTACCGAGATCGCCGGCGCCGCGCTCATCGCGGCGGAGGATAGCCCGAGAGTTCAGCCGTTCGCGCGACTCGCACGGCGAGCCAGGTCGCGAGGGGGCTCGCCGAGCAGCGGCGAGAGCGTGGGCGCGATCATGCGGAACAGCTGCGCGGGCAGTGAGCTCGTGAATGCGAACGCGGCGGCGTCGGGGCCGTGCACGTACGCGGTGATCACGCCGTAGAAGCGGTCGTCGATCACGAACACGAACGTCGCGGTGCGGTTCACGACGCGCGACTCGAGCAGCTTGCCCCCCGGGCCGAAGGTCTTGAAGCGGTGATCGCCGGTGCCGGTCTTTCCGCCGACGACCGCATGCCGTCCGTCGGGCGCGATCAGCGCGCCGTTCGCGCGCACGGCGGTGCCGCGCTCGACCACGCTCACCATCGCCGTGCGCAGCGCGTGCGCGACCTCGACCGGCATCACCCGCACGCCGTCGGCGTCCAGCGGCGCGAGCACGGTCTCGTACGGCGTGTCCGCCGCGAAGCGGAGCTGCGAGATGCGGTTGGTCGGCTGGCGCACGCCGTCGTTGGCGATGATGCCGGCGAGCTCGGCCAGCGCCGACGGGCGATCGGCGGCGCTGCCGATTGCGGTCGCGAGCGAGGGCACGAGTGACTCGAACGGATAGCCGTGCTGCTGCCAGTTGCGGTGCACCTCGAGGAAGGCCTCGATCTCGAGCAGGCTGCGGATGCGCCGGTCCTGCGCCGCGCGGCGGTGCCGGCTGAACAGCCACTGGTAGACCGCGATGCGCTCCTCGGCACTGGCATCGAAGACCGCGCGCAGGGTCGCGTCGGGCTGCTGCCCGAGATACCCGGCCAGCCAGAGCTCGAGCGGGTGCACGCCGGCGATGTAGCCCTGGTCGGCCAGGTCGTAGTGCGCGGGGGAGTAGGTGTCGTACAGGCGTTGGCGCATCGCCGGCTCGAGCTTGGCCTCGGGCAGCTGCTCGCGCAGCGCGGCGTCGAACTCCTGGAACGAGTCGTCCGGGCGCGCCGCGCGCAGCGCCATGGCGACACGTTTCGGTGTATGTCGGACGCCGCGCACCAGGGTGGCCACGATCTCGCGCCGGCTCTGGCCGTGGTACTTGCGCCAGAAGCGCTCCAGGTAGATGCGGCCCTCCCGGTCGGCGAAGCGGCGCAGATACTCGGCGCGCCTGGGGTCCTTCGGGTCGCGCAGGATCGCGGCGCTCGAGCCCGGCGCCTGGAACGTGTAGTAGTTCACGATGTCGCGCATCAGGCGGATGAACACCAGATTCACCGAGCGCGTGAACGCCTCGCGCACCGTGAGGATGCGCGAGTCGTCCTCCTTCTCGAAGTTTGCGAAGTGGTGCTCGCCGCCGCCGGTGAAGAACACCTCGGCCGGGCTCGCGGCGTAGGTCCGGTCGAGCGCCTGATCGAGCAGCGCGGGCAGGCGCATGCCGGGATGCGCAAGCAGCTCGTCGAGCACGAAGCGAGTCAGTCGATCGCGCGGCTCGGTCTGGACCGCCGCGAGCGTCTGCGGATGCTCGCCCGCGAAGCGCGCGTGCAGCTCGCTGACGATCTCGAGATAGGTCGCCAGCGTGCGCAGCTTCGCCGTCGAGCCGAGATCGAGCTTCACGCCCTCGTTCACGTCGAACGGCTGATCGAGATTGTCGGCCTGCACCAGCAGGTCGTTCGCCCCCGCGCCGCGCTCGTAGAGCGAGAAGCTGTAGACGATCTTGGCCGGGTCGCCGCTGTCGAGCATGTGGTGGCCGTAGAGGCCCTCCGCGCGCGCGCGCGCCGGATCGCGCAGCTCGCGCAGCTCGTGAGTCACCGCCTCCTGCACCGCGGGATTCACCGTGCTGTCCACGGCCAGGTCGAGCCGGTCGAGCGCGTAGTAGTCGGACAGCCCGAGCAAGGCCACCAGGCGCGCGCGCACGGCGCCCGCCGACTTCCGATCGTCGGGCGACGCCGCGACCGGGTCCGCGCTGCGATCGCGCAGCTCGAGGTCGATGCCGAGCGCGGCGTCGCAGAGCTCGGGCGAGATCACGCGTTCTTCGCGGAGCAGGCGCAGATACGTGTCGGTGCGTGCGCGGAGCGCCTCGGGATCCTGGATCAAATAGTACGAGGGTCGGCCCGCCGAGAGCACCAGTGACAGCGCCTGCTTGTAGGCGCGCGCCCGGGTCTCGAGCGAATCCGGGGAGGCGCGATCGTCGACCCTGCGCAGGATGCGGTTGATCTCTTCGAAGTCGGCGCCGTACCAGGTCGCGAGCGCGTCGCCGATACCGATCACTTCCCCGTACGGCGGTGCCGCGGCAAGCGGGATCGAGTTCAGATAGTCGACCACGATGCGGCGGCGCGCGCCCCCGGTCTCCTCGCCGTCCTGATACGCGCGCAGACTCGCGGACGCCATCTGGCGCAGCTTCTCGAGCGGCGAGGTCGTGAGTCCGCCCGCGGAGTGCCGGAACTTCTCGATCTGCGTGGCGAGCGTGCTGCCGCCGGCGCGGTCGGGCTCGGCGCCCGCCACCTGCAGCACCTGCCCGAGCGCGGCGCGCCCCAGGCGGTCCCACTCGATGGCCGGGTTGCGCTTGGGATAGCGGTCGTCGAGCACCTCGCGGTTCTCGACGAAGGCGAGTGACTCGACCAGGACGCGCGGCAGGTCCTCGAAGCGCGCATAGCTGTGCTCCGGGAAGGTCTGTGCGAACAGCGGCGAGCCGTCGCGCCCGCGGATCGAGAGCCCGGCGCGGGTCTTCTCGGGATACACCGGATTCAGTCCCCAGTCCTCGAGCGCCGTGAGTCGCTCCGAGTGACGCGCCTGCTGCTCCACCCCGAAGCCGGCCGCGGAGAGCCGCGCGACGAAGTCGGGGATCCGGGTGTAGCCGAGTCGCTCGTCGAACGGGCCGCCGCTCGGGAAGCGGATGCTCGGGCTCGGTCCGGACTGGATCTCGAAGCGCGCCTCGCGCGCGATGCGCGAGAGCTCGCGCGCCTGGAAGTCCGACGTGCGCAGCTCGTGCGCAGCGATCCAGACCACGACCCCGACCAGCGCCAGCGCGATCGCGAGCAGCCACCAGCGCGCGCGCGGCAGACGGCGGCGCAGCGCGCGGACAGGTGTGGCCTGCTGCCGCGACGACTCCGACTTCAGCGGCGCCGGGAGGGGGATGGAGGACTGCATCGCTTCGCTTCCAGATTCCAGACGAGGCTCGCTCGACGCAGAGGAGTGGCGCGCGCCCTCCGCGCGTGGCGCTCCCGGATTCGCGCTCACGGCCGCGCCCGCCGAGCGCATGTGCAACTCAGATCTGTGTTGCTCGCAGGCTGCCTGCGCATGCGCCGGCTAAGCTCGCGCGCCGTGTTCTCGCGGCGCACACAATGGGAGCTCTCGCCGAACGCGCTGACTCGCGCGCTCGCGAGTCGCCGCGCCGCCGGGGGGGGCGTCGTCGATCTCACCATCACCAATCCGACCGCAGTCGGTCTCCGGCATCCGCCGTCACTGTTCGCCGGGCTCATCGATTCGACCAGCGCCGGCTACGATCCGGAGCCGTTCGGCCTGCTGCGCGCCCGCGAAGAGATTGCAGCTTACTATCGCGCGCGCGGCTCCGCATGTGACCCCCGCGCGACATGGCTGTGCGCGAGCACGAGCGAGGCTTTCAGCTACCTGCTCGCGTTGCTGTGCGATCCCGGAGATGCGGTGCTGGTGCCCCGCCCGGGGTATCCGCTCTTCGACACGCTGGCCGGGCTCTCGGGCGTGCGCCTGCTCCAGTACCCCGTTCGCTACGACGGCCGCTGGCAGGTCGATCGCGGCGCCTTGCGCGAGCTCATGCGGGGCGAAGCCCGCGCGCGGGCGGTGTTCGCCATCTCGCCGGGAAGTCCGACCGGGGCGGTGCTCGATCCGAGCGAGCTCGCGGATCTCGAGTCGCTGTGCGCCGAGCGCGAGCTCGCGCTCGTGGTCGACGAGGTCTTTGCGGACTACCCGCTCGCGGCGGCGCAGACTGCGTTTCCGTCCGCGCTCGGCGCGCGCGCGTGTCTGTGCTTCGCCCTCTCGGGCCTCTCGAAGGTCGCGCTCCTGCCGCAGCTGAAGCTCGCCTGGGGGGCGACCTGCGGTCCCGAGCCGCTCGTGGCACGCGCGCTCGAGAGACTGACTCTGATCGCGGACTCGTTCCTCTCGGTGTCGACTCCCGCGCAGCTCGCGCTGCCGCGCGCGCTCGCCGCCGCTCCGGAGCTGCGGGCGCGCGTGCGGGCGCGCACGCGGGCGAACTTGGAGACTCTGCGCGCCGCACTCGTCGGATCCGCGGCGAGTGTCTGCGCGGGCGAGGGCGGCTGGTCTGTGGTCGTGCGGCTGCCGGCGGTCGACGGACTCGACGACGACGCGTGGGCGATCGCGCTGCTCGAGCGCGCCGGCGTGCTGCTGCATCCGGGCGGCCTCTACGACCTCGACGGCTGTCACTGTGTCGTGTCGCTGCTGCCGGAGCCGCCGGCGTTCGCCGAGGGCGTCCGCGCGCTCGCGGCCGAGCTGGCGCGCCGGACCTAGTCGGCGCGCTTGGCGCGGCCGGCCGAGTCACTCGCCGCCGCGCGGAAGATGCCCTTCGACATCGTCGACGACTCGAGCTCGACGCGGCGCGCGTAGACGGCCGAACGGAGCGCGTGGACCTCCAAGCTGTCCGGCGCCGCCTCGGCGGCCCAATCCACCCAGTGCGAAGCCATGCGCAGGTCGCCGGACGCCAGCTGCGCCGCCGCGCGCTCGAGCACGCGCGCGACGCCGCCCGCGAGCTCGACGATCTCGCGCGCCTGCTGAGTGCGGGGCGCGGGCTTCAGCTCGCTCGGCACGCCGGAGTACCAGCCGCCGAGGCAGCGAACCACGTTGCGCACGATGAACTCGGGTTCGTCGTAGATCGGCTGCAGATACGGGACCTCCGCGAGCGCCGCCGGGGGCTTCACCGCTTCGATGATCTCGTAGACCGTCGCGCCGCGGTTCAGGAGCTCGAGCGTCTGGCGGTACAGTGACTCGAGATAGTCTGCGGTGTCGAGCAGCGCAGCGCGCACCCTCTCGGCGCCGAAGATCGGGACGCCGTGACCCGGCAGCAGCACCTGCGCCTCGCGCGCGGCCATCGCGCGCAGCGCCTCGGCCCAGTCACTCGCGTAGCGCTGCACCTTCTGCGGATTGCCGGCGTTCGGCGCCGCCCAGATGAACAGGTCGCCGGTGCACAGAGCGCGCGCGTCGGGGATCCACACCCAGGTGTGATCGTCCGTCTCGCCGCGCGCGTGGTGGAGCTCGAGCTCGCGGCCGCCGACGCGCAGGCGCAGCTCGTCGCGGTACTCCGCCGTCGGATAGTCGGGGTCGACCGGCCACTCGACGGGCGTGCCGAACTGCCGCGTGTTGATCGCCGAGTTGTAGCCCGCGGTCTCGATGTAGCGGCGCATGCGCGGCGCCACGTCCACGTGGCCGACGATCGCGGGGCGCGCCCATTGCTCGCTCTCGGCCTCGCGCAGGAACGGCGGCAGTCCGTAGGCGTGATCGACGTGCCCGTGCGTGTAGACCGCCGTGTGGACGCGGTCTTTCGCGTAGCGGCGAACCGCGGCGAAGCTGCGCTCGTGCTGCCCGGGATGGAACGATCCCGTGTCGACGAGCACCAGCCCCTCGGCGGTGCGCACGACCGTCACGTTCACGAACGCTTTGTAGAGGGCGACCCCGGGCGCGACTTCCTCGATCCGATCGACGAACGCGAACGGGTGGTTCGCCGGATCGCGCATGTCCGCGCGGCCGGAGAGCAGCTGATCCGAGAGCTCGCGCAAGGTCGCCATGCCGCGACTCCGTGGGTTGAGGGCCTTCGCGCGTACCCTATCATGGGGTTCGGTCCCGGGCGGTGGGCGACGAGACTGCGGAGAGCGCGATGAACGTGAGCGTCGAGGAGACGGGGCCGGTCGAGCGGCGTCTGCACGTCGAGATTCCGACCACCGACGTCGACGCCGCGTTCGAGGCCTACTTCCGCGAGATGCGGCGCAGCGCGCACATCAAGGGATTTCGCCCGGGCAAGGCGCCGCGCGAGGTGCTCGAGAAGTACTTCGGCGAGCGCGCTTCGGGCGAGGTGCTGCAGCGCCTAGTCGAAGAGTCGCTCGGCAAAGCGATCGCGGACGCGAATCTCGATCTGCTCGGCGAGCCGCGACTCATGCCCGGGGAGCCGCCGAAGCCCGGCGCGCGCTTCGCGTACGACGCCGAGGTCGACGTGCGGCCCGTGATCGAGATCTCCAAGGTGCGCGGGCTCGAAGTGACCCGGCCGTCGCTTCCGGTGCCGGAGCAGAACCCGGTCGAGGCGCACCTCGAGGAGCTGCGGCAGAAGCAGGCGCAGCTGATCGAGGAAGAGAGCGGCGCCGCGGCCGCGCGCGGTCACGTGGCGGTGCTCGACTACGTGGGCACGATCGAGGGCAAGCCGTTCGCCGGGTCGAGCGCGCACGAGGCGCAGGTGGAGCTCGGCGCGGGCCGCACTTTCGGCGGCTTCGAGGACGAGCTGGTCGGCCTGGAGGTCGGCGGCGAGCGCGCGTTCGACATCGCGATGCCCGAGGACCACGCGGACGAGGCTCTGCGCGGCAAGTCGGTTCACTTTCAGGTGAAGCTCGTCGCGCTCAAGCGCCGCGAGATTCCCGAGCTCGACGACGAGTTCGCGAAGGACGTGTCGAGCTTCGCGACGCTCCCCGAGCTGCGCGCCGATCTGGAGCGCCGGATCGCAGAAGGGCGCGCCGCCGAGCAGAAGCGGCTCGAGCGCGGCGCGGTGGTCGACGCACTGATCGCCGCGAATCCGATCCCCGTGCCCCCGCATCTGGTCGAGTCACAAGTCCGCGCGCGCATCGGGCGCATGCTCGGGCAGCTCGGCAACGCGCGCGTGTCGCGCGACGGACTGACTCAGCTCGTCGAGCGGTGGACGGTGGAGCTGCGGCCGCAGGTCGAGAGCGAGATCAAGCTGGCGCTGCTCGCGCCGGCGATCGCCAAGGCCGAGGCGATCGAGGTCTCGGACGCCGATGTCGATGAGCAGCTGGGGCGCATCGCGGAAGCGAACGGGCAGAAGCTCGGCGAGCTCAAGCGCGAGTATCGCGAGCGCGGCCTGCTCGACGCGCTGCGCGCCGGAATTCTGGAACAGAAGGCGGTTGAATTCGCACTCGACGCGGCTACGCTGTCTGATGCGTAAGCGCGCGGAAAAGAAAAGGAAAATTCGCGTTCCTGCGCATTTGGACAAACGCGATCGGCTAGAATGAAGGGGATGTCGTTGCTGATTCCGATGGTGATCGAGCAGTCGCATCGCGGCGAGCGCGCATACGACATCTTCTCGCGTCTGCTGAAGGACCGGATCATCGTGCTCGGCAGCGCCATCAACGACGACGTTGCCAACTTGGTGATCGCGCAGATGTTGTTTCTCGAGGCGGACGACCCCGAGAAGGACATCTACATCTACGTGAACTCGCCAGGCGGTGACGTGAACGCGGGCCTCGGCATCTACGACGTGATGCAGTACGTGAACCCCGACGTGCAGACCATCTGCATGGGCCAGGCGGCCAGCATGGGCGCCGTGCTGCTCGCGGCGGGCGCGAAGGGCAAGCGCAGCTGCCTGCCGCACTCGCGCGTCATGATCCACCAGCCGTGGGGCGGCGTTCAGGGCAAGACCTCCGACATTCAGATCCACGCGCAGGAGTTCCTGACGCTCCGCCAGAAGCTGAACGAGATCCTGGGACATCACTGCAGCCGGGATCCCAAGCAAGTCGAGGCCGACACCAAGGACGACCGCTTCATGTCCGCGCAGGAAGCGCTGGACTACGGCCTGGTCGACAAGATCATTTCTCGCCACGAGCGCGGACCGCGCGGCGTCGCAGGCGCTGGGGAAGGGAAGCAGGGCGGATGAAGAAGAAGGAAGAAGGAACGAATCTCGCCTGCTCCTTCTGTGGCAAGAGCCAGAAGGAAGTGAAGAAGCTCATCGCGGGGCCGACCGTCTACATCTGCGACGAGTGCATCGAGCTGTGCAACGACATCATCGCGGAAGAGGCGAGCCGCGATAACGAGCGCGGCACCTCGTCGGTTCCCAAGCCGCGCGAGATCAAGGCGTTCCTCGACCAGTACGTGGTCGGCCAGGAATCCGCGAAGAAGATCCTGTCGGTCGCGGTGCACAATCACTACCGCCGGATCGAGAACCAGTCGGTCGTCGGCGACGTCGAGCTGCAGAAGTCGAACATTCTCCTGCTCGGGCCGACGGGATCCGGCAAGACACTGCTCGCGCAGACACTCGCCAAGATCATCGACGTGCCGTTCACGATCGCAGACGCGACCACCCTCACCGAAGCCGGCTACGTCGGCGAGGACGTCGAGAACATCATCCTGAACCTGCTGCAAGGCGCGAACTACGACGTCGAGCGCGCGCAGCGCGGCATCGTGTACATCGACGAGATCGACAAGATCGCGCGCAAGTCGGAGAACCCGTCGATCACCCGCGACGTCTCGGGCGAAGGCGTGCAGCAGGCGCTCTTGAAGATCATCGAAGGCACGGTCGCGAACGTGCCGCCGAAGGGCGGCCGCAAGCACCCGCAGCAGGAGTTCGTGCAGGTCGACACGACGAACATCCTGTTCATCTGCGGCGGCGCGTTTCACGGCATCGAGGACGTGATCGAGCGGCGCATCGGCGTGCAGGGCATGGGCTTCGGCGCCGAGCTGAAGAAGCGCCAGCGCAAGCTCGGCGAGCTCTTCAAGCACATCCAGACGGAGGACTTGCTGAAGTTCGGGATGATTCCGGAGTTCGTCGGCCGGCTGCCGGTCGTCGCGACGCTCGAGGAGCTCTCTCAGGAAGCGCTGTACAAGATCCTGACGGAGCCCAAGAACGCGCTCGTGAAGCAGTACCAGAAGCTGCTCGAGCTCGAGGGAGTCACTCTGCGCTTCTCGGACGGCGCGCTGCGCGCCGTCGCCGAAGAGGCGATCAAGCGGAAGTCCGGCGCGCGCGGGCTGCGCTCGATCCTCGAGAACATGATGCTCGAGATCATGTACGAGATCCCGTCGCGCGACGACGTCTCCGAAGTCGTGATCAACGAAGAGGTCGTGCGCCACGGCGCAGAGCCGATGATGGTTTACGACCGCGCCGAGAGCGCATAAGGAACAGGCATGGCCTTCTTCAAAGGCGACGACGATCGAGACGCGGGCGCGAAGACCGGGCTCGTGCCGCTGCTTCCGCTGCGCGACATCGTCGTCTTCCCGCACATGGTTGTGCCGCTCTTCGTCGGGCGCGAGAAGTCCGTACGCGCGCTCGAGCGCGCGATGGCCGGCGACCGCACGCTCTTGCTCGCGGCGCAGAAGGACGCAAAGTCCGACGACCCCGCGCGCGACGAGATCTTCGAGGTCGGGACCCTCGGCTCGATCGTGCAGCTGGTGCGCCTGCCCGACGGCACGGTGAAGGTGCTGGTCGAGGGCAAGCGCCGCGCGCGCGTGCGCGACTTCGGGCAGGGCGACGAGTTTCTCGCGGTCAAGGTCGAGCTGATCGAGGAGACCGACGAGAGCTCCGTCGAGACCGAAGCGCTGATGCGCAGCGTGAACACCGCGTTCGAGAGCTACGTGAAGCTGAACAAGAAGGTTCCGCCCGAGATGGTGACCACCGTCGCGAGCGTGACCGAGGCTTCGAAGCTGTCGGACATCGTGGTCGCGCACCTCAACCTGAACGTCGAGGAGAAGCAGCGCATCCTCGAGGTCACCAGCGCGCGCGCGCGCCTCGAAGAGATCTACACGCTGCTCCAGGGCGAGATCGACGTGCTGCAGGTCGAGAGTCGCATCCGGTCGCGCGTGAAGAAGCAGATGGAGCGCTCCCAAAAGGAGTACTACCTCAACGAGCAGATGCGCGCGATCCAGAAGGAGCTCGGCGAGCGCGACGAGTTCAAGAACGAGATCCAGGAGCTGGAAGAGAAGCTCGCCGAGCACTCACTCCCCGAGCACGCGGAGGACCGCTGCAAGAAGGAGATCCGCAAGCTCAAGATGATGTCGCCGATGTCCGCAGAGGCGACCGTCGTGCGGAACTACATCGACTGGATCCTGTCACTTCCCTGGAACAAGACGAAGCAGGAGAAGATCGACGTCAAAGAGGCCGAGAAGATCCTGGACGGCGACCACTACGGCCTCGAGAAGCCGAAGGAGCGCATCCTCGAGTATCTCGCGGTGCGCCAGCTCGTGGGTCACATGAAGGGACCGATCCTGTGTCTCGTCGGGCCCCCGGGCGTCGGCAAGACTTCGCTGGGTCGCTCGATCGCGCGGGCGACGGATCGCGACTTCGTGCGCGTGTCACTCGGCGGCGTCCGCGACGAGGCCGAGATCCGCGGCCACCGGCGCACGTACATCGGCGCGCTGCCGGGCAAGATCATCCAGGGGCTGAAGAAGGCCGGCTCGGGAAATCCGGTCTTCCTGCTCGACGAGGTCGACAAGATGTCGACCGACTTCCGCGGCGACCCGTCGTCCGCGCTGCTCGAAGTGCTCGACCCCGAGCAGAACAAGAGTTTCGACGACCACTATCTCGACCTCGAGTACGACCTCTCCAAGATCCTGTTCATCACCACGGCGAACACGCTCGCGACGATTCCGCGGCCGCTGCAAGACCGTATGGAGATCATCCAGCTGCCCGGCTACATCGAGGAAGAGAAGCTCGAGATCGCGAAGCAGTTCCTGGTGCCCAAGCAGATCAAGGAGCACGGACTCGAGGGCCAGTCGATCGAGTTCAGCGAGCCCGGCCTCTACGAGATGATCCGCCGCTACACCAAGGAAGCCGGCGTGCGCAGCCTGGAGCGGGAGATCGGCAGCGTCTGCCGCAAGCTCGCGCGCGAAGTCGTGTCGAGTGACTCGAAGATCTCGGTGACGATCGGACCGAAGCAGGTGCGCAAGTATCTCGGCGTTGCGAAGTACCGCTTCGGCAAGCGCGAGGACAGCGACCAGGTCGGCATCGCGACGGGCCTGGCCTTCACCGAGGTCGGCGGCGAGCTGCTGACCATTGAGGCGCTCGTGACTGCCGGCAAGGGCCGGATCCAGGTCTCGGGTCACCTGGGCGACGTGATGAAGGAGTCCGCGCAGGCGGCGCTCTCCTACGTGCGGCGGCGCGCCAAGCAGCTCGGTCTCTCGCGCGACTTCTACCAGAAGGTCGACCTGCACGTGCACGTGCCCGAAGGCGGCGTCCCGAAGGACGGACCATCGGCAGGCATCACCATGGCGACCGCGCTGGTCTCCGCGCTCACGGGAATTCCCGTGCGGGCGAACATCGCGATGACCGGCGAGATCACCCTGCGCGGGCGCGTGCTGCCGATCGGCGGCCTCAAAGAGAAGCTGATCGCGGCCGTGCGCGGTGGGATTGGCACCGTCCTGATCCCGAAAGAGAACGAGCGCGACCTGAAGGAGATCCCGCCGAAGGTGAAGCGCCGGCTGCAGATCCGCACCGTCGAGAACATGGACGAGGTGCTGCGCCACTCACTCAAGTTCCCCGACCAGACCGCGCTCCACGAAGAGATGCCCGAGTACGCGCTGCAAGAGATCTTCGAAGTCGGCGAAGTCGAGACCCCGGCCAACGTCAACTGACCGAGCGAACCCAGGTGACCGGGCTTCGCCGGCCGGAGCCCCGGTAAGACACGGGCGGATAGCTCAGCGGTAGAGCGGCGCCTTTACACGGCGCGGGCCGGGGGTTCGAATCCCTCTCCGCCCAGTCTTGGTCCGAGACGGGCGCGGACGGCCGCGCCCTCGGGCAGCTCCGCTCGGCTGCGCCTCGCTGCGCGCTGGCGCGCGTTGCGCGCTCGCTTGCGGCGCTCGCCGAGGAGGGCTTCAGCCGCGGCGGGGCGCCCGCGGTCCCAGGAATTTCTCGATCTGGCCGGTGTCGAAATACTCGTAGGCGCGCGAGATCATGCCGTCGCGCGTGTAGCCGACGAAGCAGACGTCCATCTGACCGACAAAGTCGCTCTCGTGAGTCACGTAGAGCGTGTGCTGCTGGACGAAGCCGCCTTCGAAGACGTGAATGCGCCGGTTCTTGTACCGCATCTTCTTGAAGCGCGACATTCCGTCGCGCAGCGTCGCGAGATTGGACTCGCGCGCCTGGTAGAGACAGTCGTGGCTGTGCCAGACGATCGCCTCCGGCGCGTAGCACTTCTCGACCGTCTCGAAATCCTTCTGCTCGATCGCGTCGAAGAAGCGATCGCACAGGGTGAGTGTCTCCCAGTCCTTCCTCATCGCGTCCTCCCGCGCTCGAGGCCCGCCCAGGCCGCGAACTTGCTCGAATCCATGTACTCGTCGATGCGCGTGATCTTGCCGTCCCTGCACGAGCCGACGATGCAGATCCAGAGCGCCCCCTGGTGACCGCTGTGCTGCACCCCGTGCAGCGTGTAGCGGACCACGAAGCCGCCCTCGAAGGTGTCGAAGGTGCGATCGTCGTAGGTGCGCCGCCGCTGTCCCTCGTAGCTCTTGGGCAGCGCGGCCAGGTTGTCGGCTCCCGTCGTGTCGCGGCCGAAGACGTTGTGCCAGACGATGCAGTCGGGAGCGTAGATCTCCCCGAGCTCGTCCGCGCGCCGATCCTGGTAGGCGTCGAGGAAGCGATTGCAGAGGTCGCGGATCTGGGAGTCAGTCATCCTTCCCTTTCCGCGGCCGGCCGAACTTGCTCGAATCGAGATACTCGTCGACGTGTGTGATCCGGCCGTCCTTGCACTGGGCGATGGCGCACGCCCACAGCGAGGCCCGCCGACCGCGATGAGTCACGACGTTCACCGAGTAGCGGGCGATGAAGCCGCTCTCGAACGTGTCGACGCGGCGGTCGTCGTAGGTGCGGCGCCGATGCAGCGCGTGGCCGGCGCGCAGTGTCTCGAGATTCTGCTCGCGCGAGCTCTCTGCGCCGGTCAGGTTGACCCAGAACTTGAAGTCAGGCGAGCACAGCTCGGCGACGCGATCGACGTCGTGCCGCTCGACGGCGTCGAAATAGGCCCGGCACAGCTCGCGAAGCTCCGTGTCTTTCATCAGCGCTTCCTCTTCCCGGGCCCGCCGGCCTAGAATCCCGCCCGATGAGCAAGCGGCCGAACGGCGAGCGACCCAGCGCCCGCGACGCGCTGCTGAAAGCAGCGGTCGCCGAGTTCACGAGCAAGGGATACGAGTCGGCGACCGTCGCCGGGATCGCGTCCCGCGCGGGAGTCACGACCGGCGCGCTCTACACCCACTTCCGCAGCAAGCAGGAGCTCCTGCTCGAGGCCGTCGGGCTTCACAGCGTAGACGCGTTCACGCAGCGCGCTTTCGGCCTGGGCAAGAAGGCGCCGCAGGAAGTCGCACGCGGGCTCGCGCGCGGCCTCGTCGGCGAGCCGACCGGGCGCCGCGATCTGCTCCTGATCGACGCGATCGTGCTCGCGCGCCACGACCCGAAGGTCGCCGAGGCCTACCGGCGAGTCATTCAGGCGCACGTCGACGCCTTCGAGACCACCGCGCGGCTCGGCGTCGAGTCCGGGCGCATCGACCCGATCCTGCCGCACGGTGAGCTCGCGCGCCTGGTGCTCGCGCTCTCGCTGGGAGTCATGGCGCTGCGCGCGCTCGACGAGACACCGCCCAGTGAGTCGACGGTCGCCCGGCTCGCGGAGCAACTCCTGCAGCCGGCGCACGAGCCCGCGAAGTCGCGCGAGCGCGTGCTCGGCCGCGTGCACTCGCGCGCGCGCGCCGCGGAGCGGGCGCAGGCGGATCTGCACGCACTGATCGGGCAGGCCGCGGAAGAGGGCCACAGCTTGCGCAAGATCGGCGACGCCGCGGGGCTGTCTCACGAGCGGATCCGCTCGATCGTCGGCGACCGCCGAGCGACGGCCGCCGAGTGACTGTCAGAAACGTTGACGATTCTCCAACTCCGACCGGCCATACAGGTTTCATTTGCCTCGGCGCCATAATCTCAATACGCTGATCGCCTAGCAAGAACCTTCGCCGAAGGGGGATCCCATGCTGAAGACTCGCGGCTTCAACCACATCGATCTCGGCACCAAGGACATGGAGGCGACGCGCCACTTCTACGAGGACGTGCTCGGCTTCCCGCTGGTGCGCGCCGACCTGGTGGAGATCGGCGACCAGGGCCGGATGAGGCACTTCTTCTTCGACGTCGGGAACGGCCAGCTCATGGGCTTCATGAGCGGCGAGGACGTGAACGGCTACCCGAGAGACTTCGACTCCGGCATCAACAAGGGCCTCGGGCTCATGCCCGGCATCTACCACTTCGCGTTCGATGCCGAGTCGCTGAACGACCTCGAGCGCATCAAGGCCCACCTCGTGAGTCACAGCGTGAAGGTGAACGGACCGGTCGACCACGAGGGCTGGTCGAAGTCGATCTACTTCCAGGATCCCAACGGCCTGCAGCTCGAGGTGTGTCACTTGCTGCGTTCCTTCGCAGCCGACGACGCCATCCCGCGCGTGCGCTTCCGCTTGGAGGGCCGGAAGAAGATCGAGATCGCGAGCGAACCGCCGAGTGTCTAGCTCCGGCCCCGCCGACGGACTGCTCGCGCGGGTCCGCGCAGTAACTCCGCTGATCGCCGAGCGCGCGGCCGAGGCCGAGCTCGCGCGCAAGCCCGACGACGACGTGATCGAGGCGCTCAAGGCGACCGGAGTGTTTCGCAGCTTCGTGCCGAAGCGCTTCGGCGGCTACGAGATCGATCTAGAGCTGTTCCTCGACATCGGCATCGCAGTGAGTGAGGCGTGTGCCTCGACCGGCTGGATCACCACGTTCTACATGGAGCACAACTGGCTGCTCGGAAACTTTGCCCCGGAGCTCCAGGAAGAAGTGTTCTCGCGCCAGCCGTTCGTGCTGGCGCCCGGCAGCGTGAACCCCAAGGACGGAGTCGCCACGCCGAAGGGCGAGGGCTACGAGCTGACGGGTCACTGGCGCTTCGGCACCGGAATCGTGCATGCGGACTGGGTGGTGTTGACGGGCCGCATCGCCACCGAGCCGAACGGTCCGCCGCGCCTGTTTCTGGTGCGGCCCGATGCCGTCGAGGTGCGAGACACCTGGCACGTCGAGGGCATGGCCGCGACCGGAAGCCGCGACATCGTGGCGAACGCCGTCTACGTGCCGGAGAGACAGGTCGGCCTGCGGGCGATGGGCGTGACGGGAGTGAGCGGAGAGTACCTGCACTCCATTCCGGTGCTGCCCATGCTGTCACTCACCGCGGCGATTCCGTCCGTCGGCGCCGCGCGCCGCGCGGTCGAGCTGTTCCGCCGGCTCCTGGCCGAGCGCGTTCCGTTCGGCACGACCAAGCTCCAGAGTCACCGCGCCCCCTCGCAGATGCGGCTCGCGCGCGGGCTCGCCGACGTGCGCGCGGCCGAGACCGTGCTGCGCGCAGTCGCGCGCGACCTGACGGCGCATGCGCGCGGCGGGCCGCAGCTCTCGTTCATGGACCAGATCCAGATGCGACTCACGATCGCGCACGTGGTCCGTGACTGCCGCAGAGTCGTGCGCGAAGTGATGGAAGGCAGCGGCGCGAGCGTCCGCTATCTCGACCAGGAGCTCTCGCGCATCAGCCGCGACGTCCAGATGATGGGCGCGCACACCGTCTTCGACCTCGACCTCGTCGCGGAGCAGTGCGGGCGAGCGCTGCTCGAGGCGAACGCACCGTTGTTCCCCCTACAGTCGACCTAGCGTCGCGAAGGAAGTCACATGCCCCGCCTGCAGCAAGTCTCGCGCGAGAACGTGCACCCGAACGGCAAGCAGCTCTACGAGATGATCTTCGGCGATCGCGATCCCGTGACCTCGCCCGGGACGGCGACCGGAACCCCCGGCAACTGGTGGACCGTGTTCGCGAACGTGCCCGACTGCTTCGACCACACGGTCGCGGGCTTCCAGTTCTACCGCAGCAAGAAGCGGAAGATCTCGGTTCAGCTGCGCGAGCTCGGCCAGCTGCGCGCCGGCTACGCGTGCGGCAGCAAGTTCGTCTTCTCGCAGCACTGCAAGGCCGCGCGCTCCGTCGGCCTGTCCGAGGAGAAGGTCCAGGCGATCAAGGCCTGGTCGGTCGCGACGTGTTACTCGCCAATCGAGCGCGCCGTGCTGGCCTACACCGACAGTCTCGTGCTCGAGAGCGGGCGCGTTCCCGACGGCGTCTTCGACGCGCTGCGCAGCGAGCTCAGCGACGTCGAGATCCTCGAGCTCACCTACATCACGTGCACGTATCACATGCACGCGATCATGAGCCGCGCGCTGCGGCTGGAGTACGACGACGTCGACGACCCGATCGTCGAGGTGGCGGCGCCGGCCAGCGCCTCGAACGACGTGATGGCCGCCGTCGACCGCGCCCGCTGAGCCGAGCCCGCGCGCCCGCACGGTGGTGGCCAGTGGGGCGCCGGGCCGTTTGAAAAACCCCGGCGCTTCCGGTACCAAGAGCCCCGGCCTGGGGCGGTAGTTCAATCGGTTAGAGCACCGGCCTGTCACGTCGGAAGTTGCGGGTTCGAGTCCCGTCCGCCCCGCCAGCGGCGCCTGCGTTCGCGCCTTTCGGGAGACCAATCGTGTCGAGGGCGATCCAGATTGCGGTCGGGATCGTGCTCGGCGCGATCGCCGCGATCCTGTTCGCGCGCTCCGGCGGCTGGCGGAAGCCAGAAGCGGCCCCGACCCCGGCCGCGAGCAGCGCAGCTGCGGCTCCCGCCGCGCCGGCCGCGAAAGCCGAGCGCTTCTGGACCGATCTGCCGCTCGAGCCGGCCGCGGGCGAGACTCACTCGCGCGTCGCGAAGCTCGCACAGGCCGCGGCTGCGGGCGTGGTCAACGTTCACACCTCGAAGACGGTGGTGCGCGAGACATCGCCGTTCGGCGGCCTTCCGTTCGAGATGTTCCCGCAGTTCTTCGGCGGACAGCGCGGAGAGCGGGGCCAGCGACAGCCGCAGGCGCCGCGGCACGAGGAGTACAAGGTTCCGAGCCTGGGCAGCGGCTTCGTGATCTCGCCGGACGGCTACATCGTGACCAACAACCACGTCGTCGAGGGCGTGGACGAGATCAAGGTTCACTTCTCCGACGGCAAGGTGCGCGACGCGAAGATCATCGGCACCGACCCGAAGACCGACCTCGCGCTGATCCAAGTGGCCGACGCCAAGGACTTGCCCGCGCTTCCGCTCGGAGACTCCGACGCGATCCTGCCGGGCGACTTCGTGGTCGCGATCGGCAACCCGTTCGGGCTCGACCACACCGTGACGCTCGGGATCGTCTCCGCGAAGGGACGCGAGCTCGGACAGGGCCCGTACGACGACTACATCCAGACCGATGCGGCGATCAACCCCGGCAACTCCGGCGGCCCGCTGCTCGATCTCAGCGGCGCGGTGATCGGCATCAACAGCGCGATCAACCCGCAGGCCAACACGATCGGCTTCGCGGTTCCGATCAACCTGGCCAAGGAGATCCTCCCGCAGCTGAAGGCGAGCGGGACGGTCACCCGCGGCTGGCTCGGAGTCAGCATCCAGGAAGTGACTCCCGAGCTGGCCAGCGCGCTGAAGCTCGACGTCCGCGAAGGCGTGCTGGTCGCGCAGACGTCCCCCGGCGGCCCCGCGGACAAGGCCGGCATGCAGCGCGGAGACGTGATCCAGAGCTTCGCGGGCAAGCCGGTCGGCCGCCCGCGCGAGCTCTCGCGCGCCGTCGCCGCGACCGGAGTGGGAGCGACCGTCGAGGTCGTGGTGCTGCGCGACGGAAAGTCCGTGCCGCTGCACGTGACGATCGAGAAGCTCGCCAGCACGCCCGAGGAGCAGGCGCAGAGCTCGCACGCCGAGAGCGCGGGCGCCTCGGCGCTCGGGCTCGAGATCGCCGACCTAGACGACGAGCTGCGCCAGCAGCTCGGAGTCACGGACGCGAAGGGCGTCGTCATCACCGGCGTCGAGCCCGGCAGCCCGGGCGCGAACGCGGGGCTGCGCCCGGGCGATCTCGTGGTCGAGGTCGACCGCAAGCCGGTCGCCGGCGCGGGCGAGCTCGAGAAGCAGATCGCCTCGGGGGGTGACTCGCTGCTGTTCCTGGTGCGCCGCGGCGAGGGCACGCTGTTCATCGCGGTGAGTCGCAAGGGCTGAGACGCCCGCCGTTCAGCCTTCGCCGCGCTCCCAGCGGCGCCGCTGGCGCTCGCCGATCTCGCGCTCGGCGCCCTGCTCGGACGGCTCGTAGAAGCGCGCGCCGCGGAGCTCGTCGGGAAGATACTGCTCGCGCACGAAATGACTCGGGAAGTCGTGCGGGTACTGGGAGCCCTTGCCGTAGCCGAGCTTGCGCAGAAGCTCGGTCGGCGCGTTGCGCAGGGGCAGCGGAACGGCGAGCGCGCCGAGCTCGCGCGCGACTTCGGACGCGCGGCCGATCGCGAGCAGGCTGGAGTTGCTCTTCGGCGCGCAGGCCAGGTAAGTCGTGGCCTGAGACAGGATCAGCTTTCCCTCGGGCAAGCCGACTCGATCGAACGCCTCGGCCGCCGCCGTCGCCACCAGCAGGCCCAGCGGATCCGCGTTGCCGACGTCCTCGGAGGCGAAGATCATCAGCCGCCGCAAGATGAAGCGCGGCTCCTCGCCGCCCTCCAGCATGCGCGCGAGCCAGTAGACGGCGGCGTCGGGGTCGCTCCCGCGCAGGCTCTTGATGAACGCGGAGATCACGTCGTAGTGCGCCTCGCCGCCCTTGTCGTAGTCCGGCAGGCGTGACTCGAACGCCGCCGCGACGTGGTCGCGCTCGATGCGCGCGCCGGCGCGGTCCGCAGCCGACTCGAGCAGGCCGAGCGCGCGCCGCGCGTCGCCCTGCGCCAGGCGCGCGATCAGCTCGAGCGCTTCGGCGGCGAGCGAGATCTCGCGCCCGCCGAGGCCGCGCTCGCGGTCCTCGAGCGCGCGAGTCGCGATGCGCGCGAGAAGTGACTCGTCGAGCGCGCGCAGTGTGAAGATGCGCGCGCGCGAGCGCAGCGCGGGAATCACTTCGAACGACGGATTCTCCGTCGTCGCGCCGAGCAGGACGACCGTGCCGCGCTCGACGTGCGGCAGCAGCGCGTCCTGCTGCGCCGTGTTGAAGCGGTGGATCTCGTCGACGAAGAGCGCGGTCCGGTGTCCGCGCCGGCGCTCTTCCTCGGCGCGCGCGATCTCGTCGCGCAGATCCTTGACTCCCGCGAGCACCGCGGAGATCGCCGCGAAGCGCAGTCCCGCGCGCTCCGCGAGCAGGCGCGCCAGGGTGGTCTTGCCCGAGCCCGGCGGTCCCCAAAATATGCACGAGGGCAGCTTGGCGCCGGAGGCGAGCACGGGGCCCAAGGGCCCGCCTGGCCCGAGCAGGTGCTCCTGTCCCTCGAACTCCTCGAGAGTCCGCGGCCGCATGCGTTCGGCGAGCGGCGCGTCCGCCGGAACACTGCGTGTGACCGCTGGTTCACGGGGAAAGAGCTCCATCGCCGAAGCTTACACCGCCTGATTCCTCGTTCGGCGGCCGGAGCCTCGACGTCGGGGCCGAAACCGCTTCGCGCAGCGCGGCCCGAGGGCTTGCCTTGCTCGGGCATCGGGGTATCGTCGCGGGCCGCATGGGGGGCTG
The DNA here is from genome assembly GCA_044450765.1 of Myxococcota bacterium. Taxonomy (GTDB): domain Bacteria; phylum Myxococcota_A; class UBA9160; order SZUA-336; family SZUA-336; genus VGRW01. Next base: position 20,867 of record JBIOJK010000018.1, read on the forward strand.
GAAGCGAATCGCGCTCACCGTGAAGGCCGGTCAGGCCGGCGCGGCACCCCTCGTCGAGCGACTGGCTCGGCTGATCCGCAAGCGCGGTCTCGACGCCGTGCTCGACGAGAACGCGGCGAGTCACCTTGCCGAGGCCGGAGGCCGCAGCCTCGAGGCGATCGCGGCCGACGCGGATCTGCTCGTCGTGCTCGGCGGGGACGGCTCGGTGCTCGCGGCGGTGCGCGCGATCGGAGCGCGACACGTTGCAGTGTTGGGTGTGAATCTGGGTCACCTCGGGTTTCTCACGGACGTGAGTCCCGGCGAAGCCGAGGCGGCGCTCGACGCGGCGCTGCGCGGAGAGTTCGCGCTGGTCGAGCGCTCGCGTTTCGACGTGACACACTCGCGCGGCGGGCGCGAGCTCACGCGCGAGCTGGTACTGAACGACGCGGTGATCACCAAGGGCTCCGCACTGGCGCGGCTGATCGAGCTCGAGGCGCAGGTCGACGGGCGCCTGATCGCGACTTACCGCTCCGACGGCCTGATCGTCGCGACGCCGACGGGCTCGACGGCGTACAACCTGTCCGCGGGCGGGCCGATCCTCGAGCCCGACGTGCGCGCGGCGATCCTGAATCCGATCTGTCCCCACACGCTCACCCTGCGCCCGCTGGTGCTGCCGGACGACCGCGCCATCGTCGTGCGCCTGCGCTCGCCGGAGGACGCCACCCTCACGCTCGACGGCCAGGTCGGCGCCACGGTGCGCACCGGCGACGAAGTGCGCGTGGTGAAGGCGAGCGAGCCCGCGCGCTTCATCGTGACTCCCGGGCGCGATCCCTTCGAGACGCTGCGCACGAAGCTCGGCTGGGGCACGCGGTGATCGCGACCCTGCGGGTGCGGAACCTGGTTACGATCGAGGACCTCGAGCTCGAGCTCGGCCCCGGCCTCACCGTGATCACGGGCGAGACGGGCGCAGGCAAGTCACTCCTGCTCGGTGCGATCGCACTGCTGTCCGGCGAGCGGGTCGGGTCGGAGCTGGTGCGCGCGGGCGCGAAGGAGGCGCAGGTCGAGGCGATCCTGCGCAGCCCGGCGCTGCTCGAGCGCGCGCGCGCCCTCGGCGTCGCCGCCGACGGTGAAGACGAGCTGCTGGTCTCGCGCAGCGTCTCGCGCGAGGGCCGCGGCCGTGTGTTCGTGAACGGGAGGCTCGCGACCGTGAGCTTGCTCGCCGAGCTGATGAGCGACGCGCTCGAGATCACGAGTCAGGGAGAGCACCAGCGCCTGCTGCGCAGCGAGGCGCAAGCCGAGCTGCTCGATGCGTTCGCGGGCCTGGGGCCTGCGGCGGACGAGCTGGCCGCGCTGCACGCGCGCTGGCGCGAGCTCGCGCTCGCGATCCACGCGCGGCGCCGCGACCGCGAGGCGCTCGCGCGCCGCGAGGACCAGCTGCGCTTCGAGATCGAGCAGATCGAGCGCGCCCAGCCGCGCGCCGGCGAGCTCGACGAGCTCTCGCTCGAGCTGCGCCGGCTCGGACACGTCGACCGCCTGGCGCAGGCGGCGAGCCGCGCGCTCGAGGCGCTCGACGCGGAGGGCGGCGCGCGCGAGAGACTCGGCGCGGCGCGGGTGACACTGCGCGGTGTCGTCGAGCTGGACCCTGCGCTGGCGGAGCCCGAAGCCGCGCTCGAGCGCGCGAAGGTCGAGCTCGACGAGGCTGCGCTGCTGCTCGAGCGCTACGCCTCCGGGATCGAAGCCGACCCGCAGCGCCTCGCGCGCGTGGAGGAGCGACTCGCCGAGCTGCGCCGGCTGCAGACGCGCTACGGGAACTCGATCGAGGACATTCTCGCGCACGGCGCGCGCGCCGCGGACGAGCTGACCGGGCTCGCGGGCGGCGAGGCGCGCACGGCCGAGCTCGAGCGCGAGCTCGCCGAGGTGGCGGAGACACTCGACGCGAAGAGCCGCGCGCTCTCGCGCGCGCGAGAAACTGCCGGCGCGGCGCTAGAGCGCGCGGTGTCGGGCGAACTGGCGGAGCTCGAGCTCGGGCGCGCCCGTTTCGCCGTGGAGCTCGAGCCGCTGGACGCGAAGTCGGCCGAGGGACTCACTCCGCCTTCGGGGCCGTCGGGCCGCGAGCGCGCTTCGTTCCGCCTCGCGGCGAATCCGGGCGAGGCGGGCGGCCGTTTGCGCGACGCGGCCTCGGGGGGCGAGCTCGCGCGGCTCTTGCTCGCGCTGCGCAACGCGCTGCGCGACGCCGATTCGGGTCGGCTCTTGCTCTTCGACGAGATCGATGCCGGGCTCGGCGGGCAGACCGCGCGCCGCGTCGGCGAGCGCTTGCGCTCACTCGCCGGCAACAATCAGGTGATCTGCATCACGCACCTTCCGCAGATCGCCGCGCTCGGTGACCTGCATCACACCGTCGTGAAAGACGTGCGCAAGAGTCGAACAGCAACGCGCATCTCGCGCCTCTCCGGCGAGGATCGCGTCGACGAAATTGCGCGCATGAGCGGTGCGCAACTCACCGATACCTCTCGCGCGCACGCACGTGAGCTGCTGTCACTCGGCGTACGCTCGCGTCGCGCCCGGCGGTGAGCCGCTCCGTCAAGTTTCGAGGTCGGCCGCCGATGCCATCTCCTGGAAGTCGCGCGCTCGGATTCGGGCCTGCGCGGAGAAGGCGAGATGGCGGCGGAGTCACGCAGTCCGGTCGAGTCGACGGTTCCCCCTGCCGCGCAGCGCGCGGCGCTGCGCGTCGAGAGCGGCTTCTATGAAGGCCTGGAGTGGGAGCTCGATCGTCCGAGCACGGTGATCGGCCGCGGCCGCAACGCCGACCTGGTGCTGAACGAGGCGACGATCTCGCGCGCGCACGCGCTCTTCGGCTATGAGGGCACCAAGGTCTTCGTGCAGGACCTCGGCAGCACGAACGGCACGCTGGTGAACGGCGTGCGCGAGCACCGCAAGCTGCTCGGGCTCGGCGACGAGCTCAGGATGGGGAAGCTCCTGCTGCGGATCCGCACGGAGGCGGCCGCCAAGGGGGGAGCGGCGCGTGGCTAACGCGAACGAACGCGGCGCCGAAGACACACTGACTCTGATGATCGTGCCGGGTCGGGCCGGCTCGATCCGACGCTTTCACGTGCCGCGGATCTGGCTGCGTCGAGCGACACTCGGCGGTGTAGGTTTTGCGGTCGCGCTGCTCGCGCTATCGATCGACTACGTGCGCGTGCGCGCGAATCTCTACGAGCTCGACCGGCTGCGCGTCGAGACCGCCGAGCAGCGCGAGCAGATCCAGACCTACGCGGAGAAGATGGAAGCGATCTCGACCAAGCTCAGCCGGATCGACGGCTTCGAGCGCAAGCTCCGGATCATCACGAACCTCGATCCGGCGGATCCGCTGCCGCTGCCCGGCATCGGCGGCACCGACGGCGAGCTGCTTTCGGCGGACGACGTGTCCTGGATGTCGCGCTCGAAGCGGCACGAGGTCATGAAAGAGGGCCTCGAGACACTGTCCGGCGCGATGGACGCACAGGACGAGAGCCTGCAGGGACTGATTCACCACCTCGAGGACCAGTCGGCGCGGCTCGTGCACACGCCGTCGATCGCGCCGACTCACGGCTGGATCACGTCGCAATTCGGCTACCGCATGGATCCGTACACGGGCGAGCGCGCGTTCCACAAGGGACTCGACATCGCCGGCCGCATGGGCACGCCGGTCTTCGCCGCCGCCGACGGCGAGGTGATCTACGCGATGCAGAAGAAGTCGCTCGGCTACGCGGTGAAGCTGCGCCACGGCTACGGTGTCGAGACGGTCTACGGTCACTTGCAGGAGACCGACGTGAAGCCGGGCCAGGCGGTGAAGCGCGGTCAGCAGATCGGCCTGATGGGCTCGACCGGCCGCAGCACGGGCCCGCACTGCCACTACGCGGTGCTCGTGAACGGCAAGGGCGTCAATCCGAGAAACTACATTCTCGACTGATTGACTTCGCTCGGCTGCGCCTCACTGCGCGCGGCTTCGCCGCTTGCGGGCTCGGCTCGAGGCGGCTCTCGGCTCGCCTCGCCTCGCCGTGGCCAGGCCAACAGCGCAGCAGCGGATTTCTGGCCCACTCCTTAGGCCTCTCGTATACTCGGCGGCCCTGCCGGGAGTGCCTGCGATTCGCGCCTTCGCCACGAAGATCTTCGGCTCCGCCAATGAGCGACTCCTGCGCTCGTTGCAGCCCACCGTGGCGCGCACCAACGAGCTCGAGTCGAGCTACGCGGCGCTCGGCGCCGACGACCTGCGCGCGCGCACCGTCGACCTGCGCCAGCGGGTCGAAAACGGCGAGACGCTCGACGCGGTGCTGCCCGAGGCCTTCGCGCTCGTGCGCGAGGGCGCCAAGCGCGTCATCGGCCAGCGCCACTACGACGTGCAGCTGCTGGGCGGGATGGTGCTGCACCAGGGCAAGATCGCCGAGATGAAGACCGGCGAGGGCAAGACCCTCGTCGGGACGCTGCCGGCGTTCTTGAACGCGCTCTCGGGGAAGGGCGTGCACCTGGTCACCGTGAACGACTATCTCGCGCGGCGCGACTCCGAGTGGATGGGCGCGATCCACCGCTTCCTCGGGCTTCGGGTCGGCTGCATCGTGCACGGTCTCTCCGACGCGGAGCGCCGCGCCGCCTACGCCTGCGACATCACGTACGGGCAGAACAACGAGTTCGGCTTCGACTATCTGCGCGACAACATGAAGCCGAGCCTCGAGCTGTACACACAGCGCGGGCACAACTACGCGATCGTCGACGAGGTCGACTCGATCCTGATCGACGAGGCGCGCACGCCGCTGATCATCTCGGGCCCCGTCGACGACGACCCCGAGAAGTTCCGCCGCGTCGACCGGGTCATTCCGAAGCTGCTCGACAATCCCGAGCACTACACGCAGGACGAGAAAGCGCGCACCGTCATGCTGACCGAAGACGGCGTGGTCGCCGTCGAGAAGCTGCTCGGCGTCGACAATCTCTACGCGCCGAACCACATGGAGACACTTCACGTCGTGCAGAACGCGCTGCGCGCGCACGTGATCTACAAGCTCGACGTCGACTACGTGGTCAAGGACGGCCAGATCCTGATCGTCGACGAGTTCACGGGCCGGCTCATGGAGGGGCGGCGCTGGGGCGACGGCCTACACCAAGCGGTGGAGGCCAAGGAGCGCGTGCAGGTCCAGAACGAGAGTCAGACCTACGCGACGATCACGTTCCAGAACTACTTCCGCATGTACCAGAAGCTCGCCGGCATGACGGGAACGGCGGACACGGAAGCGCAGGAGTTCGCGAGCATCTACAAGCTCGACGTCGTGGTCGTGCCGACTCACCGGCCGATGGTGCGCAAGGACCACGAGGACGTCGTGTACCGCACCAAGGCCGAGAAGTGGAAGGCGGTCGTCGACGAGATCGAGGACCGGCACAAGCACGGGCAGCCGGTGCTGGTCGGCACGATCGCGATCGAGACCAGCGAGATGCTCGCCGCGAAGCTGAAGAATCGCGGGATCCGCCACAACGTGTTGAACGCGAAGCAACACGCCCGCGAAGCCGAGATCGTCGCGCAGGCGGGCCGCTTCGGCTCCGTGACCATTTCGACGAACATGGCGGGCCGCGGCACCGACATCGTGCTCGGCGGCAATCCCGGCATGATGCTGCGCTCGCGCGGCCTCGACCCCGACGCAGCCGAATCCAAGGACGAGCTCGAGCTGCTCGTGCAGAGCTGCTCCGAGGAGCGCCTGAAGGTGGTCGAGGCCGGCGGCCTCCACGTGCTCGGCACCGAGCGCCACGAGTCACGCCGCATCGACAACCAGCTGCGCGGCCGCTCCGGACGCCAGGGCGATCCCGGCTCGTCGCGCTTCTATCTCTCGCTCGAGGACGACTTGCTGCGCATTTTCGGCTCGGATCGCATCTCGGGCCTGATGAAGCGGCTCGGCATGCAGGAGGGCGAGGCGATCGAGGCGCGCATGCTGTCCGGCGCGATCGAGCGCGCGCAGCGGAAGGTCGAGGTGCGCAACTTCGACATCCGCAAGCACCTGCTCGAGTACGACGACGTGATGAACAAGCAGCGCGTCAGCATCTACTCGTGGCGCACGAACGTGCTGTCGAGCTCCGACGTGCGCGCCGACTACGAAGAGCTCGCCCACGAGCTCGCGGGCGAGATCGTGGCAGTCACATTCCCGCCGAAGGGCGAGCCGGACGTCGAGAGCTACACGCGAGAGGTTCAGGCGCAGTTCGCGATCGCGATCGACGCGAAGTCTCCCGAGCTCGACGGACACAACCCCGACCGCGAAGCCGTCCTCGAGAAGCTGCTCGAGCGAGTCGACGCGAAACTCGACGAGAAGACCGAGATGTTCGCGGACATCGGGCGGCGCTACGCCGACTTCAACCCGCCGACCTTCGACGGCGTCGCGCGGGGAATCCTGCTGCAGACGCTCGACCAGCTCTGGAAGGATCATCTGCTGACGATGGATCACCTGAAGGAGGGCGTCGGCCTGCAGGGATACGCGGGCAAGGACCCCAAGCGCGTGTATCAGACCGAGGGCTTCGAGCTGTTCCGCGAGATGTTCGGCCGGATCCGCTCGCGCGCCGTCGAGCAGGTGTTCCGCGTGATGATCGAGCTGCCGTCGGCCGAGAGACTCGCCGAGCTGCGCTCCGCGGAAGACGCGCGCCGCGCGGCCCAACAGCGGCGATTGCACGAGCAGCACGGCGGCTCGCCGGCCGACGCGCCGGTCGCGAAGCAGACCGTCGTGCGCGAGGGCCCGAAGGTCGGGCGCAACGATCCGTGCCCCTGCGGCTCGGGCAAGAAGTACAAGAAGTGTCACGGCATCGGGGCCTAGGCCCGGCCCCCGGCAGAGACGGAGCAGGCGCGTGGCGATCGAGGTACCCGGCTATCGCGCGGCGGGCATCGCCTGCGGCATCAAGCCGAGCGGCAAAGCCGATCTCGCGCTGATCGTCTCCGATCGGCCCGCCCACGCGGCGGCCGTGTTCACGACGAGTCACTTCCCGGGTGCGCCCGTGGTGGTGTCTCGCGCGCATCTGCGCGGCGGGTGCGCGCGCGGCGTCGTCGTGAACAGCGGCATCTCGAACGTCGCCAACGGCGCGCGCGGGCTGCGCGACGCCCGCGAGATGGCGGCGCTACTCGCCGGCGAGATCGGCGCGCGGTCGCGCGAGATCCAAGTCGCGTCGACCGGGGTGATCGGTCGGACGCTCCCGATGCAGCGGCTGCGGGAGGGAATTCCGCGCGCCGTGGCCGCGCTGTCGCCGCGCGGTTTCGAGCGCGCCGCCGAAGCGATCCTCACCACCGACACGGTGGCCAAGCTCGTGCACCGGCGCGGACGCGGCTTCGCGCTGGCCGGCTTCGCGAAGGGCGCGGGCATGATCATGCCGCGCATGGCGACGATGCTCGCCTATCTCGTCACGGACCTCGCCGTAGAGCCGGCGCTCCTGCGCCGCGCCCTGCGCGCGTCGGTGGACGCGACCTTCAACGCGCTCACGATCGACGGCGAGACCAGCACCAGCGACACGCTGCTGGTGCTCGCGAACGGCGCCGCCGGGAATACACCGATCCGTGTCGGATCCGCGCGCGCGCGCGACTTCGAGCGCCTGCTGCTCGACGCGAGCGCGGAGCTCTGCGAGCGGCTGGCGCGCGACGGCGAAGGAGTCACCAAGCTCGCGACCGTCTCCGTGCGCGGCGCGCGCAGCGACGCCGACGCCGACCGAGTCGCGCGCTCGGTCGCCAATTCCGCGCTCGTGAAGACGGCGCTCTTCGGCGGCGATCCCAACTGGGGACGCGTCGTGCAGGCGGTCGGCGCCGCGGGCGTCGCGCTCGCGCCGGCGCGCGTGGGCGTGCGCATCGGCGGCGTGGAGCTCCTGCGCGGGGGCGAGCCGGCGGGCGGCCGGACCGCGCTGAAGCGGGCGGAGCGGGCGATGAAGGCGAAGCGGGTCGAGATCGAAGTCACGCTCGGCCGCGGGCCCGGGCGCGCGCGCATCCTCACGACCGATCTGAGCTACGAGTACGTGCGCGTGAACGCCGAGTACACCACGTAGTGTCGGGCGCGATGTTCCGCCACGTCGTGATGTTCCGCTGGCGGCCGGGCACGCCGGCGCGCGAGATCGAGGCGCTCGAGCGCGCGCTCGCGGCGCTGCCGGGCGAGATCGCCGAGATCCGCAGCTACCGCTTCGGGCGCGACGCCGGCGCGGCGCCGGGGAACTTCGACTTCGCGATCGTCGCGGACTTCGCCGATCGCGACGCCTGGCGCCGCTACGTCGATCACCCCGCGCACGCGCGGCTGGTCGCCGAGCGCGTGCGTCCGATCGTCGCCGAGCGCGCGGCGACACAGTTCAGTGTGGAGATCGGCTGACTTGATCGAGATCGTGCTCGTGCGCCACGCGCAGCCCGATTGGGAGCCGGGCGGCCGCGCGGTCGACCACCCCGAGCTGTCGGCGCACGGCCGGCTGCAGGCGCAGGCGCTGGCCGAGGCGCTGGCCGGCGAGCGCTTCGACCACTGCTACACGAGCACGCTCGACCGCGCGATCGAGACGGCCGAATTCGTCGCGCGCCACAACGGGCTGCGCTTCGAGCAGTGCTCGTGGCTCGACGAGCTGCGCCTGCCGACGCTCGAGGGCCAGACCGCCGACCAGGTCGAGCGGTTCTTTGCCGAGGTGCGGGCTCGCGACCTCGAGAAATGGTGGGACGGAATGCCCGGCGGCGAGTCGTTCCGGCACATGTACGAGCGCGTCGCGAGCGGCGTCGAGTCACTGCTCGAGGGCGCGCACGGGATGCGCAGCCACGACAACTCGGGCTACCGGCTCTGGCACCCGCCTGCGTCCGACCAGCGCATCCTGATCGTGGCGCACGAAGGCTCGAACGCGGTGATCCTTTCCCGGCTCCTGGATGTCGAGCCCGTGCCCTGGGCGTGGGTGCGCTTTTCGAGCTACTGGGCCGCCATCTCGCGCCTCGCGACGGTGCCGGTCTCGGACGCGTACGCGTTCGCTCTGCGCGGCTTCAACCTGCACGAGCACCTGCTGCCGCTGGGCCTGCCGCCCGGCGGACGGCGAGGGTGAATTTCCTGAAATTCCGAGAACTTGTGCTTGAGCGCCTGCCGCTTCTCTGCTATACGACCCAGCCAAGTCACACGCCTCGATCCGCTCCGGGTCGTACGAGTGCGCGCGCGGGGGTCCGAGCCCGCGGCCACCGGACGCAGAGCGGCGGCAAGCGAGCCGAGAGGCGGCGGAAAAACCCGAGTTCGGAGAGTCAGCCAGATGTCTACGCCCGCAGTCTCGATGAGAGACTTGCTCGAGGCCGGAGTTCACTTCGGCCATCAGACCCGCCGCTGGCACCCGTCGATGAAGCCCTTCATCTACGGCGAGCGCAACGGCGTCCACATCATCAACCTGCAGCACACGCTGCCGCGCTTCCGCGAAGCGCTCGAGTTCATCCGCGAGACGACCGCTGCCGGCGGCCTCGTTCTGTTCGTCGCCACGAAGCGGCAGGCGCAGGACATCATCGCCGAGCAGGCGCGCGCCTCGGGCCAGCCGTTCGTGCACCGGCGTTGGCTCGGCGGGATGCTCACGAACTTCCGGACGATCCGAAAAGGCATCGAGCGCTACAAAGAGCTGAACGAGCTGCTGGGCAAGGAAGAGAGCGAGTCGGGTCTCTCGAAGAAGGAGCGCTCGCGACTCGTGCGCGAGCAGCTGAAGCTGCACAAGGCGTTCGAGGGGATCGTCGACATGGAGCGGCCGCCCGACGCGCTGTTCGTGATCGACGTGCGGCGCGAGGCGATCGCGATCCTGGAGGCGCGGCGGCTCGGCATTCCGGTGATCGCGGTGGTCGACTCGAACTGTGACCCGCAGGGGATCGACCTCTCGATTCCCGGCAACGACGACGCGCTGCGCGCGATCCGCCTCTACTGCGAGCGCGTCGCGGAGGCGTGTCGCGAGGGCAAGGAGCTGTTCAACTCGCGCATCGTCGACCAGGGCCAGAGTGAGACCGCCGACGGCGAAGAGGCTGCGCCGAAGCACGGCAAGAGAGTCGTCGAGATCACGCAGCCGGCGCGCCGGCCCGCGCGCATGGAGCGGATGGCCGAGGAGCGCCGGCGCGAGGAGCTGGAAGAGGCCGCCGACTTCGCGCTCGGACTCACCGACACGCCGACGGTGAAGCCGGACGAGGAAGCCGCCAAGGTCGAGACGCCGGAAGCGCCGGCCGCGGAAGCGGCGCCGACGGCCGAGTGACTGTTCGGGTCGACGGGCGAAACGGGGGAGCGAGTTGGCCGAGATCTCGGCAGGGCAGGTAAGGGAGCTCCGCGAACAGACGGGCGCGGGCATGATGGACTGCAAGAAGGCGCTCGCCGAGGCGAACGGCGACACGGCGCGGGCGGTCGAGATCCTGCGCGAGCGCGGCATCGCCAAGGCGAGCAAGCGCGTCGGCCGCGCCGGCTCCGAGGGCCGCGTGATCGCCGCCGTGGCGCCCGACGGGCGCAGCGCGGCGCTGGTCGAGCTCAACTGCGAGACGGACTTCGTCGCCAAGACCGACGACTTCAACTCCGTCGGCGACGCGCTCGCGCGCGCGGCGTTCGCCCATACACCGAGAAGCGTAGACGAGCTGCTCGATCTGTCGGTGAAGGGCGAGAAGCTGCGCGACAAGCTGACGAGCGCGGTGGCGAAGCTCGGCGAGGACCTCGCCGTGCGACGAATCACTCGGCTGGAGGCGCCGGCGTCCGGATTCGTCGCGAGCTACGTCCACGCCGGCGGCAAGATCGGCACGCTGGTCGCGGTCGAGAGTGCGACTCCCGCCAAGCCCGAGGTCCGCGCGCTGGCGCACAACGTCTGCATGCACGTGGCCGCGGCCAGCCCGGCGAGTCTGTCGCGCGACGACCTCTCCAAGGCGTCGGTCGACGCGGAGCGGCGCGTGCTGGCGGCGCAGGCGGCCAGCGAGGGCAAGCCGCCGCAAATCGTCGAGAAGATGATCGAAGGTCGGCTCGCGAAGTTCTTCAAGGAGGTCGTCCTCCTCGAACAGGGACTCGTGATGGATCCCGACAAGACCGTGGGCCGAGCGGCGCAAGAAGCCGGCGCGAGGGTCGTCGGCTTCCGCCGCTTCCAGCTCGGGGAAGCCGCGGAGGAATGAAACCCGCCTACAAGCGCATCCTACTCAAGATCTCGGGGCAGAGCCTCGCGGGCGAGCGCGGCTTCGGGATCGACTCGAAGACGATCCAGGCGACGGCGCGCGAGATCGTCGAGCTCGCGGCCCACGGCGTGGAGCTCGGCGTCGTCTGCGGCGGCGGCAACATCATCCGCGGCATCACCGCGTCGGCCGAGGGCATGAACCGCACGGCCGCCGACTACATGGGCATGCTGGGGGGTGTGATCAACGCGCTCGCGCTGCAGGACGCGCTCGAGAAGTGCGGCGCCGAGACGCGGCTGCTCTCCGCGATCGAGATCAAGCAGGTCGCGGAACCGCACATCCGGCGGCGCGCGGTCCGCCACCTGGAGAAGGGTCGCATCGTGATCTTCGCGGCCGGCACCGGAAATCCGTTCTTCACCACGGACACCGGCGCGGCCCTGCGCGCGATGGAGATCGGCGCGGAGATCCTGCTGAAGGGCACCCGCGTCGAGGGCGTCTACGACTCCGACCCCGAAAAGTTCCCCGAGGCGCAGCTGTTCGACCGAGTCACTTACCGCGAGTTTCTGCACCAGAACCTCGGAGTCATGGACGCGACAGCGATCTCGCTGTGCCAGGACAACAAGCTGCCGATCGTGGTCTTCAACATGAGCGTTCCCGGCAACATGCTGAAGGTCGTTTGCGGGGAGGCGATCGGCACGCTGGTCAGCGCCTGACACGGAGCGTGGGTAGGGTGCCCACGCGGTCACCGGGCCGTTCCCCCGCGGAGGAGATCATGGCCAACGAGAGCACGGAGCTGGTCCTTTCGGAAGCGAAGGACGGCATGCAGAAGAGCCTCGCGGGCTTCACGCACGACCTCGCGAAGGTCCGCACCGGGCGCGCGAACCCAGCGCTGCTCGAGGGACTCACCGTCGACTACTACGGCACGCCCACTCCGATCAAGAAGCTGGCGCAGCTGAACGCGCCCGAGGCGCGACTGATCACCATCCAGCCCTTCGACCGCAGCGCGATCGCGGAGATCGAGAAGGCGATTCACAAGGCCAATCTCGGCGTGTCGCCCGTGTCCGACGGCAAGATCGTGCGCGTGCCGATTCCCGAGCTCACCGAGGAGCGGCGCAAGGACCTCGTCAAGCAGGTGAAGAAGCTGGGCGAGGACCACAAGGTGGGCGTGCGCAACTCGCGCCGCGACGCGATCGCCATGGTCAAGGAGTTCCAGAAGGACGGCGACCTGGCCGAGGACGACGCGCACCACCTCACCGAGAAAGTCCAGAAGCTGACCGACGACTTCATCGCCCAGATCGACAAGGCGGTGGAGACCAAGGAAGCCGAACTGATGAAGGTCTGAGGGCGCACGTGTCGAGACTCGATCCGCGCAAGATTCCGCGCCACGTCGCGATCATTCCCGACGGCAACGGCCGCTGGGCGGAGAGCCGCGGCCTGCCGCGCGTCGCGGGCTACCGCAACGGCGCCGAGATCGTGCGCGAGATCGTGCGCGGCGCACACGAGCTCGGCATCCAGTGGCTCACCTTCTACGCGTTCTCGACCGAGAACTGGAAGCGTCCGAGCGAAGAGATCGACGCCATCATGGCGTATCTCGAGGAGTTCATCGTCCGCGACGCGGACGAGCTGGTTCGCAACGGCATCCGCGTCGACGCGATCGGACGGCTCTCGAACCTGTCGCCGCGCATCCAGTCACAGCTCGGCGAGCTGATGGCGCGCACCGAGAGCAACGACGAGATGCGACTCACTTTCGCGCTCTCCTACGGCGGCCGCGCGGAGATCGTCGACGCCGTGCGCACGATCGCGCGCTCGGTCGAAGCTGGCGTGCTCGAGCCCGATGCGATCGACGAGAAGTGCGTGCAGGCGAATCTGTACTGCCAGGACATGCCGGACCCGGACCTGCTGATCCGGACCGGAGGCGAGCACCGGATCTCGAACTTCCTGCTCTGGCAGCTCGCGTACACGGAGTTCTTCACCAGCGACGTGCTCTGGCCGGACTTCACCAAGAGCAAGCTCGTGGACGCGCTCTGCGACTACCAGCAGCGCGACCGGCGCTTCGGCCGGACCGCGGCGCAGAAGCGGGATCTGGACCCGTGAAGCGCCTCGCGCTCCTGGGCTCGACCGGCTCGATCGGCACGCAGACGCTCGACGTGGTGTCTCGCTTTCCCGAGAGACTTCGTGTCTCGGCGCTGTCCGCGGGGCGCTCGGTCGACTTGCTGGTGCAGCAGTGCAAGCAGTTTCGGCCCGAGCTGGTCTCGGTCGCGCGCGCCGAGGACGCGGAGCGCGTGCGCGAGGCGGTCGGCGATCCGAAGCTGCGCGTCGTGTCCGGCCCCGAGGGTCTGCTCGAGGTCGCGACTCACGACGCGGACCTCGTGGTCGGCGCGCTGGTCGGCAGCGCCGGGCTGGCGCCCGTGGTCGCCGCGCTGCGACTCGGTCGCGACGTCGCGCTCGCGAACAAGGAAGTGCTCGTGACCGGCGGCCCGCTCGTGCTCGAGGAAGCGCGCCGCTCGGGCGCGAAGCTGCTGCCGCTCGACTCCGAGCACGTCGCGATCGCGCAGTGTCTCGCCGGTCACCCGCGCAGCGCCGTGAAGAAGATCTGGCTCACCGCATCGGGTGGTCCGTTCCGCCGCGCCGACCGCGCCGCGCTCGCCGCCGCCGGCCCGGAGCAGGCGCTGCGACATCCGAACTGGGAGATGGGCGCGAAGATCACGATCGACTCCGCGACCCTGATGAACAAGGGCTTCGAGGTGATCGAGGCGCGCTGGCTGTTCGACTTGCCGGTCGAACGCATCGGCGTGCTCGTGCATCCCGAGAGCATCATCCACTCGTTCGTCGAGTACTGCGACGGAAGCTGGCTGGCGCAGCTCGGGATCCCCGACATGCGCATCCCCATCGCATACACTCTGGGAATGCCGGAGCGACTCCCCCTGCCGGACTTGCCGGCGCTCGACCTGCTCGCGCTCGGCGCGCTCCACTTTGAGGCGCCCGATCCGGAGCGTTTCCCGGCGCTGCGCATCGCGTTCCAGGCGCTTGCCGCCGGCGGCACCGCGCCCGCGGCTCTGAACGCCGCCAACGAGATTGCAGTTGCGGCGTTTCTTGCGCGCGAGATTCCGTTCACGGCGATTGCCGAAACAGCCGAAGAAGTACTGGGGGCCGTGCCGGTGCTTCCCGGTCTGTCGCTCGCGGAGATCTGCGACGTCGACGAGCGCGCGCGCGGACACGCCCGGCGCCGGATCGAGGAGCGACTCCATTGAATCTGCCCGCCGTCTTCGATTGGCTCGTGCCGTTCCTGCTCCTGCTCGGTGTGCTGATCTTCATCCACGAGCTCGGCCACTTCGCGGTGGCCAAGTGGCTCGGCGTGAAAGTCGAGAAATTCTCGATCGGCTTCGGGCCGTCGCTGTTCGCGCGCCGCGTGGGCGAGACCGAGTACGTCGTCGCCGCGCTGCCCCTGGGCGGCTTCGTGAAGATGCTCGGCGAGATTCCCGGCGAGGAGCTGCCGCTCGAAGATGCGTCGCGCGCGTTCAACGCGCGCCCGGTCTGGCAGCGGATCGCGATCGCGCTCGCCGGCCCGGTCATGAATCTGGCGCTGCCGGTGTTTCTGATCGCCGCGATCCTGATGAGCGGCGTGCCGACCTTGACCTCGCGCGTGGGCGGCGTGCTGCCCGGCTCGCCGGCCGAGCGTGCGGGAATCTCGGAAGGCGACCGCGTCGTCGCGGTCGCCGGCGAGCCGATCTGGCGCTGGGCCGATCTCGAGCAGAAGCTCGAGGCCTCGGGTGCGCCCGCGCTCCCGCTGCGCGTCGAGCGCGGCGACCAGAGCGCGTTCGACGCGACGCTCGAGCGCGAGAAGGCGGACGGCGGCGGGTGGAAGGACGCGGGTCTCTCGTGGCACGCGCCGGCGTCACTGATCGGTGTCGGCGATCCGCAGGGCCCCGCTGCGCTCGCGGGCCTGGCGACCGGCGACCGCGTCGTCGCGGTGAACGGCCAGCCGGTCGAGAATCTCTACGCGCTGGAGCGCCGCCTGGCGTCGATCGCGGCGCCGGTCGAGCTCGAGCTCCGGCGACCGCTCGACGGCGCGAGCGAAGTCGCGCGCGCGACCGTGCGCGAGCTGCCCGGCACGCCTTCGCTCGAGTCACTTGGCCTCGTGCCGATCGGCGTGAGTCTGATCGGCATCGAGCCCGCGAGCCCCGCGAAGCGCGCCGGGCTCCAGCCCAAGGACGTCGTGCTCCAAGTCGGCGCCGAGCTGGCGACCAGCGCGGACCAGGTGCGCGGCGCGATCTGGAGCAGCGGCGGCAAGTCGCTGCAGCTCCGCGTGCTGCGCGACGAGCGGATCGTCGAGGTCGGCGTCGTTCCGACCGAGCGGCCGATCCGCACGCCGTCGGGCACGGAGACTCACTACGGGATCGGCATCACGCTCGGCACCACCGACGTCGGCGCCGAGTACCGCGACGACGTGGTGCGCAATCCGCTGCTCGCGCTCGCGCGCGGCGCCGAGCGCACCGCCGACATCTTCGGGATGATCGTCGGGGGAATCGCGCAGGTCGTCTCGGGAGCGGTCGGCATGAACAGCCTGTCCGGCCCGATCGGCATCGGCGAGATCGCCGCCGACGCGTACCAGACTTCATGGACTCAGTTCGTCTGGCTGATGGCCGTGATCAGCGTGAATCTCGCGATCCTGAACCTGCTGCCGATCCCGGTGCTCGACGGCGGCCAGATCGCGCTCGCCGCGGCCGAGGGGATCAAGGGCAGTCCGCTTCCCGCGCGCGCGCGCGACATCGCGCAGACGGTCGGTTTCTCGCTGATCCTCCTGCTGATGGGCGTCGCATTCTGGAACGACATCGCACGGCACTGGTCGGGAGTCGTCTCGTTCCTGAGCGACCTCGGCTAGCGAGACATGCTGCTCGCGCTCGAGACCTCCGCGGAGCGCGGAGGCGTGGCGCTCTTCGAGGGTGAGTCACTGCTCGGCGAGCAGGACGTCGCCGCGAGCGAGCGCCACGCGGCGAGCCTGCTCGTGTGTCTCGAGCAGCTGCTCGCGCGGGTGAATCGCCCGCTCGCGGAGGTC
>JBIOJK010000019.1:0-35982 GCA_044450765.1 Myxococcota bacterium
AGGCGGCGCAAGCGCTCGAGCCGATGGTGCTCGCGAAGCTCTGTGTCTCCCTGGAGAGTGACCTCCGCGCAGGTGAGAGCGCGTGTCTGGTCGCGTGGCCGATCGCGCAGGACGGCAGGCGCGGCGTCGCCGGCGCCGCCCTCTTCGGAGAGTCGGGTCGGCTGGTCGGGCGCGCGCGCGCGACCTGGATCTCGCTCGCGGGCCGGCGCTAGACGGCCAGGCGCCAGCCCTGCTCGAGCAGCTCTTGTCGGGTCGACTGCATCGACAGCGGGCGCACGTCGCCGCGCTCGCCGTTCAGGCGAGTCAGCAGCTGGCGCGCGAGCAGCTCCGCCTCCGAACGGTCGCAAACGAGCGGGCTGAAGAATGCGTACGCACTGTGCTGGCCGACGAGCGTGGAGTCTTCCGCGCGCGCGAAGTCGGTGTAAGTGCGCGTCGCGGCGTCGAAGGCGAAGTAGACTCGCACCTCGTTGTAGGCCTTCGAAGCGCCGAGCCCGGTGCCGTACTCGAGGTCGACCGCGGCCGCGCGCCCGCAGGCGGGGCAGTGGAAATCGAGCTTGATCGGGACGAGCGGCACGAGTTTCTCGCGCTCGCGGCAATCGCGGGTGCGGCAGTGCGCGGCCCCGCGGCGAATCCGAACCATGACAGCCCTCCAGTGTGGATGCGAGCGCTCCTCTCCAAGATCCGTGCCACGCGGCGGCGGGCCGCCCGTGCGCTCGACCGCGCTCCGTGGGCGCCGGCACCCGTCCGCTGCTCAAAATGGGAAGCGCGGGTTACTGGTCCGAAAAAACCTCGACGCGTGCCGTACACTGAGTGACCCTGCGCGCGGGCTGCGGGGCGCAACGAACGGGAGCACGGGGAACGGATGCCGACGCTTCGACTCGCGATCGCTGGGGTGGGGAACTGCGCCAGCGCGCTCTTGCAGGGGCTCGAGTACTACCGGACGCACGACCTCGCGCAGACGAGCGGCCTGCTCCACCCGCGGATCGGCGGCTACCGGCTCGAGGATCTGCGCGTGGTCGCGGCGTTCGACGTCGACGAGCGCAAGGTCGGCCGGCCGCTCGAGGAGGCGGCCTTCGCGCCGCCGAACTGCACGAAGATCTTCGCCGAGAAACTCCCGGCCTCGGGAGTGACCGTGCAGATGGGTCCCGTGCTCGACGGCGTGGCGGAGCACATGGCGCGCCACGCCGCCGCGCGCGCGTTCCGCGTCGCGCGCACGGCGCCTGTCGATGTGGCGCAGACCCTGCGCGCGAGCGGCGCGGAGGTCCTCGTCTGCTATCTGCCGGTCGGATCGGAGCGCGCGGTTCGGCACTACGCCGAGGCGTGTCTGGCGGCGCGCGTTGCGCTCGTGAACTGCGTGCCGGTGTTCATCGCGTCGGACCCGATCTGGGCCGAGCGCTTTCGCGCGGCGCGCTTGCCGATCGTGGGCGACGACATCAAGAGCCAGGTCGGAGCCACGATCGTCCACCGCACCCTGGCGCGCCTGCTCGCCGACCGGGGAGTGACTCTCGACGCGACTTACCAGCTCAACACGGGCGGCAACACGGACTTCCTGAACATGCTCGAGCACGAGCGGCTCGCGAACAAGCGCGTGTCGAAGACCGAGTCGGTGCAGTCGCAGCTCGACGTGCAGATGCCGGCCGAGAACATTCACATCGGTCCGTCCGACTACGTCGCATGGCAGAGAGACAACAAGGTCTGCTTCGTGCGCATGGAGTGGCGGGGCTTCGGCGACGTGCCGATGAACCTGGAGCTCCGGCTCTCGGTCGAGGACTCTCCGAACAGCGCCGGGGTGGCGATCGACGCGATCCGCTGCGCGAAGGTCGCGCTCGAGCGAGGCGAGGGCGGACCGCTCGAGGCGATCTCTGCGTTCGCGATGAAGCGGCCGCCGCTGCAGATGCGCGACGTCGACGCCGCGCGTGCTCTCGAAGCCTGGCTCAGCGCTTAGTCGCGGACAGGTGCAGCGGCTCGCGCATCGCCTTGTGGAACTTCTGGCTCTTCGGCGAAACGCGCTCGGGTGACTGTGCGGTGAGCAGCTCGCGCGCCCTGCGCCGGTCGGCGTCGTTGAACTCCGCGGTGCTGGTGCAGAACTCGACGAGCGTTCCGTTGGGATCGGTGGTGTAGATCGAGTAACACCAGTGGTGGTCGATCTCCATCACGTCGTATCCGTTCTCGAGCCAGCGCTGCTTCCGCGCCTCGATGTCCGCGAGGTCGCGCGCCGTGAACGCGATGTGATTCACCCAGATCGGCAGGCCGACACCCTCGGAGAGCGCGGTCGGGTAGTCAGTCCCGATCGCCTCGTCGTGAAGCTCCCAGAAGGCGATCATGCCGTCGCTGCCCGTGTCGTAGAACAGGTGCTTCGCCCAGCCGCCGTCCGGCGTCGAGCCGACCTCGACCTTGGCGAGCGCGAAGCCCATGACTCGCTCGTAGAACACGTCGTTCGCGACCGCGTCCTTGGTCGCGACGGCCAGATGATGGAAGCCCACGGCGATCCCTCCCGCGTGTTTCGCGCAGTATATCGCGCGGACTCAAGCCTCAACCGACACGCGCCCCGCGCGAATGCGCCAACACCGATCGGTGCAGCGCGCCGCGAGGCCCGCGTCGTGCGTCGCGAGCACGAGCGCGCCGGGGTACTCCGCGAGCGCCTGCTCGAGCCGCTCGATCGACGGCAGGTCCAGATGGTTCGTCGGCTCGTCCAGCAAGAGCCCCCAGGCGCGGTTCGCGAGGCCGAGCGCGAGCGCGAGCTTGCGCGCTTCGCCGGGCGACGGGCGCGCCGACTCGAGCAGGCGGCGCGGCTCGACGCCGAGCGCAGCGACCAGCGCGAGCAATCGGCCGCGCGCATCCGAGCGCAGCGCGCGCGCGGCGTCGAGCAGCGCCAGCTCCTCGCCGGCTGCCAGCTCCTGAGGCAACACCAGCAGACGCTCTCCGGGCACGCGCGCGCCCGCCTGCAGCGCGCGCAGCAGGGTCGTCTTGCCCGAGCCGTTCGCTCCGGCGAGCCAGACCCGGGTGCCGCGCGCTAGCGCCAGATCGACGTCCTCGAGCACCGTTCGCGTCCCGGCGCACAGGCGCGCCGCCTGCACCACCGCGAGCAGGGGGGCGCGCGCGGGCTCCCAGCCGATGCTCAGCGCGCCGCCCACCTCCTTCGCGAGCTCGAGCTCCGACAGCTCCGCGTGCACGCGGTCGAGCGAGGTGTGCGTGCGCGCGATCTCGCGGCCGAGCTGAGTCATCGCGGAGCGGCGCCGCGTCTGCTTGAAGCGGTGGCGCGCGTCGCTGTCGTGGATGTTCTTCATGCGCGCGCTGGTGCGCATGCGCGCCTCCGCGCTCGCGCGCTGGCTGCGCCGCTCGTCGATGCGCTGCTCGAGCGCGCGCGCCGCGCCGCGCAAGCGGGCGTGCCGCTCGCGCGCTTCCGCGTCTTCGCGGCGCCAGCTCTCGCGCGCGGCGGAGTACGCGCCGCGGTAGCTGCGCGCGGTCCCGCTCGCGACGCGAACCGTCCCTTCGCAGAGTGAGTCGAGCAGCTCGCGGTCGTGAGACACGACGACGCCGATCCCGTCGAAGCGGCGCAGCGCGGCGGCGAGCAGCTCGCGCGCCTCGCCGTCCAGGTGATTCGTCGGCTCGTCCAGCACCAACACGTCGGGCGCCGCGGCCAGGGCCGCGCCGATCTGCCAGCGCTTCCGCTCGCCGGGCGACAGCGTCGGCCAGCGCGCCAGGTCGCCGCTCGCGAGCGCGAGTGAGTCGCGCATCCGGCGCGCGACACCATCCTGTGTCAGTGCGAACGCCTCGAGCGCCGGGTCGAGGGCCTCGACCCGCTGCGGCACCGCCTGCGCCGCGATCCCGACAGGCTCGCGGCGAACCCGCCCCGACTCGGGCGCGAGCTCGCCCAGCGCGAGCCGCAGCAAGGTGGTCTTGCCGGACCCGTTCGCGCCGACCACGCCGGTCCAACCGGGCGCGAGGCGCAGGCTCACCTCGGTGAGCAGCGGAACCGAATCGCGGAACGAGAACGAGACGCGGTCGAACGAGAGAAACATGAGCGGGCCTCTGGTGTCCGCGCGCGGGCGCGAGCCGCCGCGCAGCGGGGGTTCGAGTCGAACGACTCCGGACCTGGGCTCAGCTCTTCAACAAATCCTCTCCTCGAGCGCCCGCACGTTACTGAGCGGCCGCTCGCGCGTCAATTGCTCGGCTTGTCGACCGTGATCTTCAAGCGGCGCTCCAGCTCGGGATCCGAGCTCGGCCCCGGCGAGAGTCGCTTCGCGACGTCTGCCGGCGTCAGGAAGTCGATCCCGTCGTTCGCCTCGTGCCGCTCGAGCACGACGAGCTCGGGCCGATAGCCCTCGCGCTTCAGGTAGACCGTGTGAGCGGCGTCGCGGCCGACTTCGAGCGTCGCGGGCGTCTGGCCGACGAGCTGACCGTCGAGGTAGATCTGCGCGCCCGGCGGATCGCTCTCGACGCCGACATTCTGAACCGCCGCGCAGGCGAGCGCGCCACAGGCGAGCACGAGGACGAGGAGAAGTTCCGCTCTCACGCGCCCGAGTTTACAGCGCCCGGGCCCGCGGGCTAAGGTCCGCGTCCCTTGGCACTGGTCGACACCACACAGATGCGGCAGGGCGTGTACGTCGAGATCGGCGGTGACCCGCACGTGATCGTCACCTATCAACACGTGAAGCCGGGCAAGGGCAGCGCGTTCGTGCGCATGCGGCTGAAGAGCTTGACCAGCGGCGCGGTGCTCGACAAGACGATCAAGAGCGGAGAGACCTTGCCGGCGGCCGAGATCTCGAAGCGCCAGATGCAGTATCTCTACGACGCGGGCGATCGCATCGTGCTGATGGACCAGGAGAGCTACGAGCAGCTCGAGGTGCCTCGCGCGAACATCGAGAACGCGGATCTCATGACCGAGAACTGCTCCGTCGAGGTGCTGCTGCACGCCGAGCGGCCGATCGCCGTCGAGCTCCCGAACTTCGTGATTCTCGAGGTGGCCGAGACCGATCCGGCCACGAGCGGCGGAAAGCTGAAGGCCGCGAAGCTGTCGAGCGGCGCGGTCGTTCAAGTGCCGAGCTTCATCGCGCGCGGCGAGAAGCTGCGCATCGACACGCGCGAGCGGAAGTACGTGGAGCGCGCCTAGCGCGGCTCGGCGTCGAACACGACGCGCAGCTCGGGCGGCGAGCGGAACCCGACGCCGCTGACCGCAGGCGGCTTCGCATCGGGATCGAGCCGCAGCCGAGGCAGTCGATCGAGCAGTGACTCGAGCAGCACGCGCGTCTCGCTGCGCGCGAGGTGCATGCCGAGACACCGGTGCGGCCCGAAGGCGAAGGAGAGGTGCGCCTTCAGCGGGCGGAAGAGATCGAACTCATCCGGCCGCTCGTAGCGCGCGGGATCGCGGTTCGCTGCCCCGAGACTGACGAGCACGAGCGAGCCCGCCGGGATCCGCACGCCCTGGACGTCGGTATCCCGCGTGCACGTGCGCTGGATCGCCGAGATCGGTGACTCCCAGCGCAGGCCCTCCTCGATCGCGTCGCCGAGCAGCGCGCGGTCGCGGCGCAGCGCCTCGAGCTGGTCCGGGCGGTTGAGCAGCCCGCAGAGCAAGTTCGACGACGAGCGGTACGTGGTCTCCGCACCGGCGGGCGCCAGCAGCCGCAGAAACGCGTAGATCGCGTCGTCGTCGAGGCGCGCGCCATCGAGCTCCGCGCGCGCCAGCACGCCCACCAGATCGTCGCGCGGTCGGGCTCGGCGCTCGGCCAGCAGGCCCGCGAATAGGTCGCGCAGAGACTGCGACGCGGCGAAGCCGCGCGCCGGATCGACGGCAATCTGGATCAATTCGACCGCCCAGCGGTGAAAGTCCGCGAGGTCCCCCTCGGCAACGCCGATCATTCCCGCGATCACCGCGACGGGGAAGGGCAGTGTGACCTCGCGTACCAGATCCGCCCGGCCGCGCCCCGCGATCGCGTCGACGTGCCGCTTCACGATCGGGCGCACGAGCTCGCGCTCCCAGTGCTCGAGCGCGCGGCGCGTGAAGGCCTGCCGGATCAGATCGCGATAGCGCCCGTGCTCGGGCGGATCCATCTCGAGAATCGTGTGTCCCATCACGAGGCCCATCGTGCGCGCGTAGCCGCTCGAGGAGAAGCGCTGCGCGTCGCGCAGGATCTCCGCGACCGAGTCGTGAGTCAGCGCGACGAAGATCGGCGGGAGCTCGCCGCCGAACTGCAGGCGACCCTGCGTGCGCATCATCGGCGAGATCTCGTCGTCGGTGAGCCGGTGCAGCGGGGCCGCCCGCCGCCAATCCGCGTAGCGCGGGTACGGATCTCCGAGCTGCGAGCTCATGTCGAACTGCGCAGGCGAGGAGTCAGTCACTCTCACTCCGGGAGCGGCTCGTCGCGCTCCGTCTGCAGGTTCCGAACCCGGGCTGGTACGCGGAACTCTACACGCTCGTCGTGCAGCGCGCGCAGCTCGCGGTGCGCGCGGTCAGGATCGAGCGCGAGCGCCGCGGCGCGGTCGAAGAGGTCGAGCTCGGCGGGCGACGGATCGACGCCGGGCGCCGGCATCGCGCCCCAGACGTCCCAGGGCAGCAGCTCGCGCTTCGAGAGCGAGGCGACGTCGCGCACCAGGTTGCCCGCCACGAACCAGAGGCCCCACAGGTCCAGGATCCCGAACAGACTTGAGTCGAGCTCGCCTGCGCGACAGCGGCGCCAGGCGTCGCCGGCGACGAGAAACTCGCTGCGCGGAACGTCGGTCGGATCGAATTCGCTGCGGAACGCCCCGCGCTGCACGGCGTCGAGCTGGGCGTCGACGAGCCGCCACGCCGCACGCGCCGCGTCCCAGACCTCGACCACCCAGTGATCCACGAAGCGGCCCCGCTCGAAATACGCGGCGAAGCCGCAGCGCGCGCGCGCCGGAACGCCCTGTGTGCGGAGCAGGGCGCACAGCAGCACCGAGTGGTGTCGGCAGTTTCCGCAGAAACGCCGCGCGGGCTCGCGCGAGATTCCGATCGGACGCGAATCGCGCGCCAGCGCGCGCGCGACGATCTCTCCGGCCGTGCGCAGCTGCAGATCGGCCAGCGGGAGTTTCTCGCCTCGCAGACCGTAGAGCGGGGCCATGAACGGGTGGATCGTCACCCCCTGCACGACGAGACACAGCTCGGGGAGCGAGCGCGGCAGCGCGGCGAACGCGCCGCCGCCCCCACCGAGTGCAGTGAAGGGCCCCGGAGCTGCGTAATAGGAGAGGATTTCTCGGCGTCCGGTCTCGGCGTTCACGGCCGCAAGATACGCGCCCCGGATTTGCGTCACAAGCGGCGGAGCGCGGGAAAAATCTACCCTTTACGGTGTCACACCAAAGGGTGTACAAGAGAAGGCGCAGGAGGAACGGCGCATGTCCACACGGCCCGTTTTCTGGATCGCCGCTTTGGGACTCACGATCGCGACCCTGGGCTGCGAGAAGATCCACGGCAACGTCGGCTCGCCGACGCTTTCGATCAAGCCGCTCGCCGCGCGCGACGGCATTCCCGCGGAGTACGGAGATCTCGTCGGAGTGATTCCCGGCGACTCACCCGGCTGGGCGCTGCTCTTCTTCCAACGCGCCGACAAGTCGATCGTCGCGGTCGCCGTCGACGGCAACCGGGGAATCCTGTCGGATCGCGCCCTCGAAATTCCACGGCGCTGAGGAGGCGAACTCATGGACAACATGCTGAGCATGATCTCCCGGGCCAGCTTCCTGCTGGCCGTGGCTTGCGTGGCGCTCGGTGTCTTCGAACGCGTCGCGTACGAGATGGGGTACACGGTGCTGCGCGGCACGATCGCCGGCGGCAGGCTGTTCGAGATCGCCGCGATCCTCGTCGTCTTCGTGATCGCCGTTCTTTTGCGGCAGATTCGCGACCAGCTGCGGCAGGGCAGTTAGGTCGAATTTCCCGCGGCGCGAAAAACCGGCAGCGGCGTGCCGTCGCCGGAGAGCTCGAACGCGAGAGTGACTCGCTCTCCGGCCCGCGGCCGCGCCGTCTCGCCCGCGGCGAGCCGCGCGGGGATGCGCACGCCCTCGTCCAGATCGACGAGCAGGAGCGTGATCGGCAGCCGCGCTTCGAGCTCGGGCAGGCTCGACCGCTCGAGCCGCCCGTGTCCGAAGACGCGGCCCGCGCCCGCCGACTCGCGCCAGCCCAGTTCCTGTGAGCCGCACGCGGCGCAGCGGGCGCGCAGCGGAAATGCGCACGCGCCGCAGCGCGCGCAGGATTGCAGCGCGAGCACACCGCGGGCGGCCGCGGCGAAGTAGGGTCGCGCTCGCTCGTCGGCGGCGCTCGGCTTGGCGGCGTTCTCCGGCATGACTTCTCAGTCCCTCGCGTGCGGCGAGAGCACCAGCGTCGAGTGATGGTTGAAGATGCCGCCGTTGCCAGAGACGGCGATCCGCCCGTTGCGGGCGACCTGGCGCTCGCCCCCGCTGCCGCGCGCCTGGACCACGGCCTCGGAGATCGGAGTCATGCCCCACATGTAGTAGGACGAGAGCATGCCGCCGCCGGTGTTCATCGGCAGAGCGCCGCCGGGTGCGATCGCGCCGCTCGCGGCGAACGGGCCGCCCTCGCCGCGCTTGCAGAAGCCGTAGTCCTCGAGCGTGGTGAGCGCCGTGAAGGTGTAACAGTCGTAGATCTGACACTGCTCGATGTCGGCCGCGCTGCAGCCGGCCATCGCGAACGCCGCGCGCGAGCTGCGCCCCGCCAGGCTCGGACGCTCGTCGCTCCACTCGAGCTGGTGCGCCTGCCCGACGCCGTGCACGTAGACCGGCGGGCGAGCCAGGGCGCGCGCCCGCTCGGCGCTCGTCACGATCACGCAGATCGCCCCGTTCGAGACGAGGCAGCAGTCGAGCACGTGAAACGGCGCGACCACCCAGGGCGACGCGTGGTACGCGGCGAGCGTCAGCTCGTCCTGCATCGCGGCCTTCGGGTTCAGGCGCGCCCATCCGCGCGCGGCGAGCGCGATCGCGCCGAGCTGGTCCTGCGTGGTGCCGTACACATCCATGTGTCGCTGCGCGTGCAGCGCATAGAAGGGGATCGGCCCGGCGAAGCCGAGCGATGGCAACAGCGAGCCAAGCCCCGGCCGCCGCGCGCGGGCGCCGCCGTACGCCTGACCCGCGCGCTGCCCGTGCACGAGCGGCGCGTCGGCGAAGACGCAGGCGACGTGCTTGGCGAGCCCGTGGTGCACGGCGAGTGCCGCGTACTGCACCATCTGGCCAGCGCTCGAGCCCCAGGCGTTCATTTGGGTGAGCAGCGCGAGCTCGCGCAGGCCGAGTGTCTGGACCAGAGACAGGTCGATCCCCTGGCTGACTCCGGCGTTCAGCAGCAGCCCGTCGAGGTCGCTCTTCTCGAGCCCGGCGTCCGCGAGCGCCGCGAGCACCGCCTCGGCCGCGAAGTCAGACGCGCTGCGGTCGTAGACGCGCCCCAGCTCCGTCATGCCCAGGCCGCAGATCGCGGTCGCGCCGGCGAGTGAATCGCGCGAGCTCATGAGTCACTCCAGCTCGCGCACGCGGGTCCGCAGCGCGAACGCGGCGATGATGCAGGCCATGGTCACTCCCGAGATCCCCAGCGAGCGCAGCGGGCCGACCTGCGCCACCAGGATGCCGAACAGCGGCGCGCCGACGAGGCCCGACGCTCCCATCGTGGACAGACTGTACACCGACAGCACGCGGCCGCGGTGCGCGGGCGGCGCGTTCTGTTGGAACAGCGTGCGGCTCGCGTTCATGAACACCGCCGCGCCGAGCCCGAAGGCGAACACCGTCAGCAGCGCGCCCCAGAACGGCAGCCCGCTGCCGAGCGCGATCATGCAGAGCGATCCGACCGCGAGTGACCGGAGCTGCGCGAGGCCCTTCCGGCGCACCCCGCCGCGCGCGAGAATCACGATCGAGCTCGCGATGATCCCGAGCGGGAAGCAGGCGTAGAACAGCGAGAGCGCGGCGCGGTCGCCGCCGTAGTAGTCGCGCACGAGCAGGGGAAACACGACGAGGAAGGGGCTGATGAAGAGCACTCCGAGCGCGACCGCGAGCAGCGCGACGGGGCCCAGCACCGGCGAGCGCGCCACCTCCGCCACGCCCTCGGCGAGCTCTCCGAAGGAGAGTGTCTCCCGCTTCGGCCCGTCGGCGCGCGCCGGCCGCGGCAGGCGACTGACTGCGGCCGCGCCCGCGAGCAGCAAGGCCGCCTGCACGCCGATCAGCGACGCGATGCCGCCGGGCAGCTGGACGCGCGCGGCCAAGTTCCCGAACGCCTGCCCGCCCCACTGAGTCATCGTCAGCACGCTCACCGCGCGCATGAGATCGCCGCGAGATACGTCCGAGAGCAACGCGTCGCGCGCGGGCATCAGAAAGGCGCTGACGGTGCCCATCCCGATCCCGTAGGCGACGACCAGCGAGAGCGACAGGGCGCCCGCCCCGACGCGCAGCGCGAGCACGCCGACGAGCGCCGCTGCGGCGAGGTGCAGTCCGATCAACAGGCGCCGGCGATCGCCGCGGTCCGCGATCGCGCCGCCGACCAGGATCAGAAGCACGGTCGGCGCCATGTTCGAGACCTGCGCGAGCGCCAGGGCAGCGCCGCCGGCGCGCAGCTCCTGCGTGACCAGAGCAGGCACGATGACGCCGTTCAGGCCGAAAGACAGGAACCAGGCTGCCGCTCCGGCGACGTACCAAGTCCAGGCGCTCGACCCGGCGCGCGCGGCCGCGACCCGTGCTTCCACCGCGCGCATTGTGGCACGCGCCGTGGTTCGCGGCGCTCGACACGATCGCGCCTGCGGGCGAAGTTTCTCGCCGTGATTCCCGACGTCTCCGATCTCGACGAAGCCTACGGCCGCACGACCGCGCGCTTCTACGACGCCGCCTACGAGCGCAGCGCGCATGCGGCCGACGCCGAGTTCTATCGCGCGCTCGCGCGCGAGGGCGCGGGCCCTGTGCTCGAGCTCGGCTGCGGCACGGGCCGCGTGTTGCTGCGCATCGCGGAAGACGGCTTCCCCTGCACGGGTCTCGACGCCTCGCGCCACATGCTCGACGCGCTGCGCGCGAAGTCCCGCTTCGCGAACCTGCGCCTGGTGCACGCGCCGATGCAGCGCTTCGCGCTCGGCGCCGACCGCTTCGGCCTGATCTACAGCGCGTTCCGCGTCTTCCAGCACCTGCACGCCGTCGAGGATCAGCTCGCGTGTCTGGCCTGCGTGCGGAGACACCTCGCGCCCGGTGGCCGCTTCGCATTCGACGTGTTTGCGCCGCGCCTCGCGCGGATGGCGGCGCCGGTTCCCGAGGAGGTGGACCTGCGCTTCGAGCTCGACGGTGAGTCGGTCACCCGCTACGCCTCGGCGTCACCCGATCCGGCGGCGCAGGTGCTCGAGGTGCGTTTCCGCTACGAGCGAAGCCGCGGCGGCGAGGTGGTCGGCAGTGAACAGGCGCGCTTCCACATGCGCTGGTTCTGGCGCTTCGAGCTCGAGCATCTGCTCGCGCGCGCAGGCTTCGCCGAGGTCGAGATGTTCGGCGACTTCGACCGCCGGCCGATCGCCGCGGACACGCCGGCGTTCGTCGTCGTCGCGCGCTAGCTAGCGCACCTTCACGATGATCGAGCCGAAGACCGCATGGCCTTCGATGCGCAGCACCGACGCCTCTTCTCCGGGGTCAGGGGAGTAACTCGGAGTCTCCGGCTGGCCGGTGACTCGCCTGATTTGATCGGCGATGAAGCGGCGCACGCGCCCGCCGGAGTCGCGCTGCTCGACGCTGCCGAGCACCGCCGAAGCGGCGAGCTCCACCTCTAGACTCGCCGGTACGGTGATCTCGACCGAGCCGAAGAGCGCCAGCGTCTCGAGCGTGGTGACTCCCGGAGCGAGCAACGCCTGGGTGAAGTCGAGGTTCACGTTGCCGAAGCACGCGCGCACGCGCACCTCTTCGGCGGGCAGCCACTCGCCGCGGCGCGCGGTCGATGAAAAGACCGCCGAAATTGTCTCGGGGGCCAGCGGGTCATCGAGCTCGGAGTCGCGCGAGGGCTCGTTCATCTCGGCTCGCGATCATGACACACACCCGGAGCTTGCGGGCCCTGCGCCTCGGGCGCAAGATGTCGCGCCCGGCCGCCGCGCCGGAAGATCGGAGAGAAATGACCCCGCGATTCGCGCTCCTCTCGCTGCTCGTCTGCTCGCTCGCGGCGCCGCTTCCCGCGCAAGCCCAGAAGCTCGACACGGACGAGCAGAAGACGATCTACGCGCTCGGCCTCGCGGTCGCGCGGAATCTGCGGGCCTTCGATCTCTCGGCCGACGAAGTGAAGATTCTGGAGGCGGGACTCACTGCGGGACTCACGGGCGAGAAGCCCGCCGTCGATTTCGCCGCATACGAGCCGAAGCTCGACCCGCTCGCGAAACAGCGCAGCGGCGTGCGCGCGAAGCGCGAGCGCGATGCGTCCGACAAGTTCCTGAAGACGGCAGCCGCGGCGAGCGGCGCCCGGACGACGAAGTCGGGCCTCATCTACCGCGAGCTCCAGGCGGGGAAGGGCGACGCGCCCACGCCGAAGGACAAGGTCAAGGTGAACTACACCGGGAAGCTCCGAGACGGGAAGGTCTTCGACAGCTCGATCGAGCGCGGGCAGCCGGCCGACTTTCCGCTCGGGCGCATGATTCCGTGCTGGCTCGAGGGGTTGCAGCTGATGAAGGTCGGCGGAAAGGCGGAGATCACGTGCCCCGCGGATCTCGCCTACGGAGACGGCGGGATGCCCCCGGGAAGCGGCGATCGGATCCCCGGGGGTGCGGCGCTGCAGTTCGAAGTCGAGCTGCTCGCGATCGAGAAGAACGCGGCCGCCGAAGAGAAGCTGCCGGAGAAGCCGCCGCTCGAGTGAGCGCGGACCGCAGTCAGCCGGGCGGCAGCCCGCGGGCGCGCGTGCGGCTGCGCCCGCGCCGGCGCACCGCGATTCCCTGCAGCGCGACGATCGCTCCGCCGATCGCGAACGCGAGGTCGGTCACCGGGCTCCAGTGAGTGAAGCGCGCGCCCATCGCGATGCCGATCCCCAGGCCGATCAGCAGCGACCCGCGGCGGCGGCGCGCCAGGCCCAGCGCGCGTCCCGCGGACAGCCCGACGAGGATCGAGCCCACCGTCGGCAGGACGCCGGCGGTCGGAAAGGCCAGTGACGGGCTCGCGAGCAGAAAGACTCCCACCGCGAGCGGCGTCGCGATGTCGAGGCGCAGCAGCGCCTCGACCAGACTGATCGGGCCCTCGCGCGCCGCCGCCTCGGCCGCGCGCGGCGCCGCGCGCGCGCGGCGCGTGAGTCTCTCCTCGCGGCGCGTCGGCGGGCGGATCCCCGCCGGCGCGGCGCGCCCGCCGTCCGCCACGAGCGCGGAAGGGACCAGCGAGTAGACCCGCACCGGGTGCTCGATGTTCTTCAGCGAGCGCACGCCTTCGTTGCGAAACTCCGCCGACACTTTGTTGTGCACCTGCTGGTACACCGCCTCCGACACCAGAATGTGTCCGGGCTCGGCGAGTGATTCGAGTCGCGCGGCGATGTTCACGCCGTCGCCGTAGACCTTGTACTCCTCGACGATCACGTCGCCGACGTGCACGCCGATGCGCGTCTCGATCCGGCGCTCCGCCGGCTCGGCGCGGTTGCGCAGCGCCTGGTCGGCCTGGATCGCCTGCGCGCAGCGCGTCGCGTTCACGACCGAATCGAACTCGGCGAAGACCGAGTCTCCGGCGGTGTCGACCACGCGGCCCTCGTGCTCGCGCACGCGCGCATCGACGCGCGCGTGGAAGGCGCGGATCTCGCGCGTCATCCACTCCTCGTCGCGCCCCATCAGCCGGCTGAAGCCGGACACGTCGACCATCACGATCGCCGACAGCTTCCGGCGCGAGCGGGGGGCGTCAGCCTCCAACACGCGCTCCGGTGCGCGCCAGCTCACTCATCAGCCCGAAGAGCTCGAGCGCATTCGCGACGCCGCTCTTTCCGCGACTCCACTCCCGGTACAGCGTGTGCACGTTCACCGCGATCCGCTCCGCGTCGCCCCAGGCCGCGAACTCGCCCAGCGGGATTGCGCGCGCCGCGGCGGCCGGAGTGAGTCCCGCGTCGTAGCATTCGCGCGCGCGGTCGCGCACGTGCGCGAGATAGTCGCGCACCGCGAGCGCGCCCTTGGCGTCGGTGATCGGGCCGTGGCCGGGCACGATCACGTCGGCGCCGAGCGCGGCGATGCGCTCGCAGGCGGCGATCCAGTTGTCGACGGGGCCTTGCCAAGCGATCGGTGTTCCGCCGATGAACAAGATGTCGCCGGTGTAGACGACGCGGTCCTCGGGCAGCCAGACCAGGACGTCGCCGCGCGTGTGCGCCGGGCCGACCTCGATCAGGACGACCTCCTTCGAGCCGACGCGCAGGCGCAGCTCGCCGTCGAAGGTCTCGGTCGGCGGCGTGTGGCGGATGCCGCGAAACTCGAAGGGCGCGAACACGCGCGCGAGAAACTCGCCGCCCGCGCCGAGCGCAGGCGCGTTCTCGATCGCGCGCAGCATCGCCTCCGGCGGGAGCTCCTCCATCTCGGCCGCGCTCGCGCGCGACGCGACGATGCGCGCGCCGGAGACCAGCTGGTTCCCGTAGCAGTGGTCGCCGTTCGCGTGCGTGTTGACCAGCACGCCGATACGCGCGGCCGCCGACACCGACGCGCGCATCGCCGCGAGCATCTCCGCGGTCAGGCGCAGATCGAAGAGCGTGTCCACCAGGAGTGACTCGCCGGAGTCCGTGACCAGACCGGCGTTGCTCCAGCCCCAGCCGCCGTCGGGCTGGAGCCAGGCGAAGCAGCCGCGGCCGAGATCGTGCAGCCCCGTGGTGAAGCGCCAATCGCCCATGCGCGAAGGTTACCACGCGTGTGGTAGAACCCGGTCATGCTGCGCGTGCTGACCCTGAACCTGTGGAACGACTCCGGACCCTGGCCGCTGCGCGCCGAGCGCGTGCGCGCCTGGATCGACCGCCTCGCCCCCGACTTGATCGCGTTCCAAGAGGTGCTGCAGTCACCCGAGCGCGACCTTGCGCGCGAGCTGGTCGGCGAGCGCTACGAGACCGCGTTCGCGAAGGCGAGCGCGTTCTGGAAGGAGCCGCGCGAGGCGATCGGAAACGCGATCGCGTCGCGCTGGCCGATCGCGAAGAGCGATGTGCTGCCGCTGCCGGACCGCGGCGACGGCGAAACGCGGTGCGCGCTGCTGTGTCACATCGAGTCTCCACACGGGCCGCTGCACTTCGCCTCGACTCACTTGAACTGGAAGTTCCACCACGGCGGGGTTCGCGAGCGCCAGGTCGCCGCGCTCGAGGATTTCGTGCGCAGACAGCGCGTGCACCGGGGGTTCCCGTCGATCATCGCGGGCGACTTCAACGCCGAGCCCGACTCGGACGAGATCCGCTACCTGACCGGCCGGCACTCGCTCGACGGGAAGAGCGTGTACTGGAACGACGCCTGGCTCGTTGCCGGTCGCGACGGCGACGGAGTCACCTGGTCCAACCGCAACGCCTACGCGCGGACCGCACTCGAGCCCGATCGGCGCATCGACTACGTCTTCGTCGACTATCCGCTGCGCGACGGGCGCGGCTTGGTCGAGGCGTGCCGCGTCGTCTGCAACGACGAGCGCGCGGGTGTCTGGCCGAGCGACCATTTCGGGGTGCTGGCCGAGCTGCGGACCGAGCCGCTCTAGCGCGGCGCGCGCTCGGCGGTCACCACCCAGAGCGGATCGGCGCCCGCGGGGGAGCGGTCGATCACGCGCGCCTTGCCGAATCCGCCCGCCTGCTCGAGATAGCGGCCGACCAGGCGCAGCCGATCGGGCGCGGGAAGCGCGCGCCAGGCGGCGATCGCCTTGGTCGCGAACAGCCGGTGAGAGGTCGCGACGAGGAGCTTCCCGCCGTCGCGCAGCACGCGCGCGACCTCCGCGAAGACCTCCACCGGCCGCACGAGGTATTGCACCGAGACCGCACACAGGACTGCGTCGAACGACGCGTCCTGCCACGGCAGAACGGGATCGCGATTCAGATCCTGCACCCGGCGTTCGTCGAGCCGCGGGTTCGCGGCGAGCTCGGCCTGGTTCATGCCGAGACCGGCGACGTGCGCGAAGCGAATCTCGCTCGGCAGGTGCGAGACCCAGGACGACATCAAGTCGAGCAGTCGGCAGCCGGGCGGCAGCTCCTCGCGATAGAGCTGCGTGAGCGCGGCGATGGTCGCCTCGTCGACGTGCAGCGCGAAGCGCGGCTCGCGGTAGAAGAGCGCGTCCGCGCTCTCGTCGTCGCGCGCGAAGAGCTCCGGCGCGAACATGCTCTCCGGGCGCGCCCGCTCCCCCATGCGGACCTGTCTCTCACGCCGGCCCCGCGCGCGCAAGTCGGCCGGCGGCGCGCTTGGACGGGCCGCGGCCGCTTCAACTACTCTTCGCGCCATGAAGATCCGGGTGCTCGAGCTGCTCGACCCGCCGCTCTCGCGACTCGGCGACAGCAATGCCGCGAAGCTCGGCTGGGTGGTGCGCCTGCGCTGGATCGCGCTCTTCGCGCAGAGTCTCTCGATCGTCCCGGCGCTGCGCTTCGATCTGCTCGAGTCCGCGCGCGTGCCGGCGTTTCTCGGCGTGGTCGCGGCGCTGGCGCTGCTGAACGCGCTGACCTGGGCGCGCCTGCGCCGCAAGGACGACGTCTCGCAGGCGGAGCTCGGAGCACAGCTCTTCGCGGACATCGCGGCGCTATCCGCGCTCCTCGGACTCTCGGGCGGCGCCTGGAATCCGCTGGTGCCGCTGCTGTTCTTTCACGCCGCGCTCGGCGCGCTGCTGCTCGAGGGCCGCGTGTCGCTCGGATTCTTCTGGAGCTTGGTCGTGTGTCTCGCGTTCGTGCAGGCCTTCGGTCACGTGCCGCCGGGGCTGGCGCTCACGCGTGTCTCGCCGGCGGTTCTGTTCCCCGCGCAGTTCCTGGTCGCGGGAGTCTTCTGGCTGTTCACGACCTGGCTCTCGCACACGCTCGCCGCGCTGCAGGCGCACGTTCACGCGCGGCGTCAGGAGCAGGGCCGGATCGACCGGCTGCGCGCGGTCGGGGCGCTGGCCGCGGGTCTCTCGCACGAGTTCGCGACCCCGCTCAACACCGCGATGCTGAAGCTCGAGAGACTCTCGCGGAAGCCCGACCTGCACGGCGACCCCGCGCTCGACGAGGCCACCCAGGCGCTCGCGCGCTGCGAAGAGGTGCTGCGCCAGATGGCCGGCTCACAGCTGCGGCCCGACGCGCTCCGGCTGGCGGTCGAGGACGTCGGCGACCTGGTCGAGAGAGTCTGCCAGGGGCTGCGCGCCGAGGATCCGAGCATACCGCTCCGCTTCCAGCGCGAGCGCGGGCCCGCGCTCGTGCTCGTGCCCGCGGTCGCATTCACGCAGGCGGTGCTGAATCTCGTCGACAACGCGCTCGAGGAGAGCAGCGCCGACGCGCCGGTCGAGGTCGAAGTCCGCGCGACAGCGGAGCGGGTCAGCGTCGAGGTTCGGGACCGCGGACCCGGATGGCCGGAAATCGTGCGCGCGCACCTGGGCGAGCCGTTCGTCACGACGCGGCCCGGCGGCGTCGGACTCGGGCTGTATTTCGCGTACACGCTCGCGGAGACGATCGGCGGCACGCTCGAGCTCGACGAGGGCTCGGGCGGCGGCGCGATCGCCCGCCTCGTGCTGCCGGAGGCGCGCGGGGGGACGGCCGAGGCGCGGGCATGACTCAGGGACAGTCACTCTTGATCGTCGACGACGACGCGCGCTTCGCGGAAGCGCTCGCGCTCGAGTTCAGCGAGCGGGGCTGGCGCGTCGACTGCGTCGCGGACCTCGACGAGCTGCGCGCCCTGCCGCCGTTCCTGCACCGCTTCGCGAGCGTCGACCTGCGCCTGCGGCATCAGAGCGGGCTCGACGCGATTCCCCTGATCCTGGAGCGCTCGCCGCGCGCGCGCATCGTCGTGCTGACGGGCTACGGAAGCATCGCGACCGCGGTGCAAGCGGTGAAGCAGGGCGCCTTCAACTACCTGACGAAGCCGGTGCACGTCGAGGACCTGCTCGCGGCGTTCCGCAGCGAGACGCCGAAGTCTCAGGCCGGCGCCGTGTCGGCCATCGCGAGCCAGACACTCGCCCGGCGCGAGCGCGAGTACATCGAGTGGGTGCTGACCGAGTGCGACGGCAACATCAGCCGCGCCGCGCGGCAGCTCGGGCTGCACCGGCAGAGCCTGCAGCGCAAGCTGCGCAAGTTCACGCCGCGGATCTGAGACTCACAGACCTTCGAGCTTCCAGGCACCGTTCTCGCGCGTGGCCGTCGCTCTGCGCGTGTCCTTCGAGATCGTGCGCCAGAAGAAGAGCGTCTTCTCCTCGCGAGTCACGACGACCTGTGCGTCGATCTTGCCGGTGTCGAAGCCAGCGATGAACTCGATCGCGAGATTCTGGCGCACGTCCTTGTCGGCGAACTCCGCCTGGTAGCGCTCGAGCTGCCCCGGTCGAAGCTTCTGCAGACTCGCGAGCCCCGACCAGTCGCGCGCGTTGAGCGCGCGGTTCCACGCCTCGAGCGCGGCCTCGATCGCCCGCTTGTCGTCGTGCCGATCGCGCGGCTGGCGCGCGGCGACTGCGCGCGCGGGCGGCGCCGCCGAGGGCGCGGCGGCCTGTGTCTCGCCGACCCCGGCCGGCGCCGCCGCGACCGGCGCCAGCGCCGGCGCCTCGGCGACCCTCCCGCCGCGCTTGGCGGCGTCGCCGCGCAGTGACTCGGCCGCGAACAGGCGGTCCCGCTCCGCGCCTGCGCCGGCGCAACCGGGATCGGCCGACGAATCGGGAAGGCTCTTGGCGCGGGCGACCAGCTCGGGGGTCGCCGGGGAGATCGACGCGACGGCGGCGCGCGCGCTCTCGATCTCGGCGCCGGCCGCGGCGCGCAGCCAGCGGTCGAGCAGTGCCTGACACGCGCGAGTGTAGCCGTCGCTGGCGCGCGCAAAGCTCTCCTCGGCGCCCGCGTAGTCGGCTGCCTGCAGCGCTTTCTCGGCTTCGGTCTGCTGCTCGCCCGCGTACGCGATGCGCCGGCGCGCGTCCTCGACGGCCTCCGCGGCGCCCGGCCCCGTGCGACTCGAGAGGCCGCCGACCAGCGCGCTCGCCTGCGCGTGCGCGGCCTCCGCGGCGCTCCGCGCGCTGCGCGCGGACGAACCCCGTCCGTACGAGCCGAGCCCGATCCAGAAGCCGAGCGCGAGCACGAGCACTCCGAGCGCGGCGGCGGCGACGACAGTGAGTCCACGGCTCGCGCGCGATCGAGCCGCCGCGCGCGCGGGCCGCAGCGCAGCGGACAGCGCCTCCGCCATCGCGTCCGCGCTCGGGTAGCGCTGCTCGGGGCTCATTCGGCAGGCGCGGCGCACGACCTCGCGCAGCGCTTCCGGGACCTGCGGCGGGAAGTCGAACTCGAACTCCTGCGAGGCGCCCTGCAGGCTCCAGAGATGCCGCAGCACCGCCATGCTGTTGGTCGAGTCGGCGCCGAGCGCGGCGTCGTACACCGTGCGCCCGGTCAACACGCGGTAGAGCGCGAGGCCCAGCGAGAAGATGTCGGTGCGGGTCGAGGCCTCGAAGCGGAGTGACTGCTCGGGCGCCATGTAGAGCGGCGTTCCGGGAGCGACACCCTTCTGTGTCTCTCCCGAGGCGGAGGACAGCTTCGCGACGCCGAGGTCGCCCAGCACCGCGCGGCCGTGCCCGTCGATGAAGACGTTCTGCGGCTTGATGTCGCGGTGCACGATCTCCTGCGCGTGCAGGCGCGCGAGCGCCGAGAGGACTTCGAGGAAGTAGCGGCAGATCTGCTCGAGGCTGCGCGCGTCGCTCGGGGTGCCGTCGGGGCTGCCTGCGAGCCAGTCGGGGTGGATCTGCGCGAGCGTGCGGCCCTCGACGAAGTCCATCGTGTAGTACTGACAGCCGGTGCCGGGGTCCTCGCCGAACTCGTAGATGTGGACCAGGTTCGGGTGCTGGAGCTTCGAGAGCAGCTCGGCCTCGCGCCGGAAGCGGCGCAGTGTCTCGACGTCGGTCTCGCCCGGCTTCAGCAGCTTCAGCGCGCGGCGCGCGTCGAAGAGACCGGGATCCTCGACCTCGAAGACCCACGCCATGCCCCCGCCGGCAATGTATCGGCGCACGCGGAAGCGCCCGATGCGCTCGAGCGCTTCAGCTCGCAGGGGCTCGGCCACGGCGTCGTCCCTCGCTCAGTGCTCGCGCAGCTCGAGCTTCGCGATCTGATTGCGGTGAACCTCGTCCGGTCCGTCCGCGAGGCGCAGAGTGCGAGTCATTGCGAACATGCGCGCGAGGCCGAAGTCCTCGCAGACACCCGCCGCGCCGTGCGCCTGGATCGCCCAGTCGATCACCTGCTGCGCCATGTTCGGCGCAATCACCTTGATCATGGCGATGTCCTTTCGCGCGACCTTGTTGCCCAGGGTGTCCATCATCCAGGCGGCGCGCAGCACCAGCAGCCGCGCTTGATCGATCATGATGCGCGCCTCGGCCACGCGCTCCATCGTGACGGTCTGCTCGGCCACGGTCTTGCCGAACGCCACGCGCGTCTTCACGCGTTTGCACAGCGCGTCGAGCGCGCGCTCGGCGACGCCGATCACGCGCATGCAGTGGTGAATGCGGCCGGGTCCGAGCCGTCCCTGGGCGATCTCGAAGCCGCGGCCCTCGCCGAGGATCAGGTTCTCGGCCGGCACGCGCACGTTCTCGAACAGGACCTCGCCGTGGCCGTGCGGCGCATCGTCGTAGCCGAACACCGGAAGGTGTCGCACGACTTGCACTCCCGGGGTGTTTCGCGGCACCAGGATCTGTGACTGCGCCTCGTGCGGCGGCGCGTCGGGGTTCGACTTCCCCATCACGATCAGGATCTCGCAGTGGGGATGCAGGATGCCCGAGGTCCACCACTTGCGGCCGTTGAGGACGTAGGTGTCGCCCTGCTTCTCGATCTTGCAGCGGATGTTGGTGGCGTCGGAGGAGGCGACGTCGGGCTCCGTCATCGCGAACGCAGAGCGGATCTTTCCGTCGAGCAGCGGCAGCAGCCAGCGCTTCTTCTGCAGCTCGGTCCCGTAGCGCGCGATCACCTCCATGTTGCCGGTGTCGGGCGCCGCGCAGTTGAACGCCTCGGGTCCGATCGCCGAGTGACCCATGATCTCGCACAGCGGCGCGTACTCGAGGTTGCTGAGTCCCGCGCCGTGGTCGGACTCGGGCAGGAACAGATTCCAGAGACCTTCCTTGCGCGCCTTCTCCTTGAGCTCCTCCATCGCGCGCGGCTGCGACCAGCGGCTCTCCTGGACCTGCTCCTCGTACACGGACTCGGCCGGGTAGACGTGCGCGTCCATGAAGGCCTGCACCTGGCGCTGGAGCGTCTTCACTTTGTCGGAGGGCTCGAAGTCCAAAGGCTTCTCCTCGCGGGTTGGGAACGGGGCGCCATTATACTGGCGCGCCGCGTCAGATTCGGGATGATGCCCGCCCCATGGCGCTCCGCTGCGGCATCGTCGGCCTGCCGAACGTCGGCAAGAGCACGCTCTTCAACGCGCTCACCGACTCACGAATCGCCGCGGAGAACTACCCGTTCTGCACGATCGAGCCGAACTCGGGCGTGGTGCCGGTGCCCGACGCGCGGCTCGCGGCGCTCGACGCGCTCGTGCACTCGGCGCGCCTCGTCCCGGCAACCGTCGAGTTCGTCGACATCGCCGGCCTGGTGCGCGGCGCGTCGCAGGGCGAGGGGCTCGGCAACAAGTTCCTCGCGCACATCCGCGAGACGCACGCGATCCTGCACGTCGTGCGCTGCTTCGACGACAGCGACGTGGTCCACGTCGACGGCGCGCCCGACCCGCTGCGCGACGTCGAGACGATCGAGACCGAGCTCGCGCTGGCGGACCTCGAGACCGCCGAGCGCCGCGCCGACCGCGCGCGCAAGATCGCGAAGTCGGGCGACAAGGAGGCCCAGGCCGAGGCCGCGTTCTTCGGGGCGCTCGTCGAGCACCTGTCGGCCGGCAAGCCGGCGCGCACGGTGACCGCCCCCGAGTCACTCCTCAAGGCATTCCGCGAGGCGAACCTGCTGACCGCGAAGCCCGTGCTCTACGTCGCCAACGTCGACGAGGCCGGGCTCGCGGACGGCAACGCGTATTCGCGCGCGCTCGAGTCACTGGCCGAGCGCCAGGGCGGCGGCAGCGTGCGCATCTGCGCCAAGGTCGAGGCCGAGCTGCTCGAGCTCGCGCCCGACGAGCGGCGGGGGTTCCTCGCCGACCTCGGGGTCGACGCCGCCGGTCTCGACCGGCTGATCCGCGCGACTTACCAGCTTCTCCAGCTCGTCTCGTACTTCACGGCCGGGCCCAAGGAGGTGCGCGCCTGGACGATCCGGCGCGGCACGAAGGCGCCGCAGGCGGCGGCCGAGATCCACACCGACTTCGAGCGCGGCTTCGTGCGCGCCGAGGTGATCTCGTTCGCCGACTACGTCGCGTGTCGCGGCGAGGTCGGCGCCAAGGAGAAGGGGCTGATGCGCGTCGAGGGCAAGGAGTACGTCGTCCAGGACGGCGACGTGATGCTCTTCCGCATCGCCACCTGAGCCGAGTCAGCCACCCGCCTTGCGAGCGCTGCGGAACGGGCGCATGGGCAGGAACGAGACACTCATCAGCAGGGCGGCGAGCGCGAAGAAGCCGTGGTACACGGGCAGCGGTTGGGGCGCCCGCGCCAGCAGCGGGTCGAGCACGGCGCCCGCGATTGCCGGCGCCACGCCGCACACGACGCCCTCGATCACGGCGGTGACCACGAGCACTTTCGAGGGCGCCTCGGCGGGCGCGAGCTCGAACAGGAGCCGCGTGTCGGCCACCGCGAAGCCCGCCGCGAGCAGCGAGTGGGCGAAGAAGAAGCCGATCGCGAAGAGTGCGGTCGCCGCACCCAGGGGCTCGAGAAACGCGAGGCCGAGATAGAGCGCGCCCATGCCGAGCGCAGCCGAGCGGAACCCGACGTAGGGACCGAGACGGTCGATGATCGCGCCCCAGAAATAGAGGGAGACGATGCCGCCGACGTAGATCGCGATCGTCGTCTCGATGGCGTCGGAGTTCGAGAAGCCGAGCGCGCGCCGCAGCATGACCAGCGCGAACGGCAGCGCCGCGGCGCGCACCGCATAGTGCCAGCAGATACCGATCGTGTAGCGACGGAGGCGCGAGTCATCCCTCACGAGCGCGAGCGCATCCCGCGCGCGCAGCCGCTCGCCGCCCAGCTCACTGCGCTCCGGAAGTCGCCAGACGAGCGCGAGCCGCGCGAGCCCGAGCGCCCAGGCGATCCCAAACAAGAGGCCGAAGCCGTTCTCGTGCCGCGCGAGCCAGAGCTGCCCGCCCACGAGAAACACGATCACCGCCGCGTGCCAGCTGGTGCGGACCGCGCCGAAGAAGCGGCCGATCCGGTCGGGCTCCACGTAGCCGCGCAAGAGCGGGAACCACACCAGGTCGCCCAGGTCGAGCCCGAGCGCGGTGAGCGCGAGCGACGCGAACACGATCGCGAGCGCGGTGTGCTGCTCGAGGGCGGCGAGCGGGCCGAAGAACACGAGCGGGAGGCTCGCGGCCAGCGCGAGCAGGTTTCCCGCGATCAGGATCCGGCGCTTCGGGAACCACGAGATCAGCCGCAGCGCGGGGAGCTGGATCGAGGCGAGTCCGAGCCGCATCCCGCTCTGGACGCCGATCAGCGTCTCACTCGCGCCCAGAGACACGAGCGCAAGGGTAGGAAGCTGCTCGGCGAACGCCGTCCAGAAGGTCATCCAGGGGACGTTGCTCGCGATCGCGAGCCGGCGTCCCCGGGCACGCTCCGCCGGCTCGAGAGGCGCAGCGGTGTCCGGGCGGAGGACCGGGGCAGCACTCACTCAGCGCATGTTAGCGGCGCTTTGAGGCAGCGCTGGCCTGGTATTCCTCGATGAGTGTCTTCTGGATCTCGCCCGGCACCGGCTGGTACTTCGCGAACTCGAGCGTGAACTCGGCCTTGCCCTGGCTGCACGAGCGCAGGTCGGTCGCGAAGCCGAAGGTCTCGGCCATCGGCACCTCGGCCTCGACCTGGCTGAAGCCCTGGAGGTCCGTCGAGCCGATGATCAGGCCGCGGCGCTGCATGATCACCTTGATGTACGCGCCCTGGTAGTCACTCGGCCCTTCGACGACGAGCTTCATGATCGGCTCGAGGATCACCGGCCTCGCCTGCGGGTACGCCTCGCGGAACGCCGAGCGCGCCGCGACCTGGAAGGCGAGGTCGGACGAGTCGACCGCGTGGGACTGGCCGTCGTTCAGCACCACGCGCACGCCGAGTACCGGCGCGCCGATCAGATCGCCCTTCGCGAGCGCGGAGGTGAAGCCCTTCTCGCAGGCCGCGATGAACTCGCGCGGGATCGCGCCCCCGCGGACCTCGTCCACGAACTCGAAGTCGTCGGCGTTCGCGATCGGCTCGATGTAGCCGCCGACCTTCGCGTACTGGCCGGAGCCTCCGGTCTGCTTCTTGTGTGTGTACAGGAAGTCGGCGCGGCGCGAGATGCACTCGCGGTAGGCGACGCGCGGCGCGCCGGTCTCGACCTCGCAGCCGTACTCGCGTTTCATGCGCTCGACGTACACGTCCAAGTGTAGCTCGCCCATGCCGGCGATCAGTGTCTCGTTCGAGTCTTCGTCGACGGTGGTGCGGAAGGTGGGGTCCTCGCGCATGAAGCGGGCCAGCGCCTTCGCCATGTTGTCGGAGGTCTTGTTGTCCTTCGGCTTGATCGCCAGCGAGATGACGGGCTTGGGCACGAACATGCTCGACATCGCGACGTTGTAGCCCTGCACCGAGAACGTATCGCCGGACGCGCACTCGATACCGAAGAGCGCGACGATGTCGCCCGCGGTGGCGCGGTCGATGTCCTCCATCTTGTCGGCGTGCATGCGCACCAGGCGCCCGACCTTGTGCTTCTTCTTGGTGCGGGCGTTGATGATCGAGGAGCCCTTCTCGATCGTGCCCTGATACACGCGGATGTAAGTCAGCTGGCCGTAGCGGCCGTCGTCGAGCTTGAACGCCAGCGCCACGAGCGGCTTGTCGGGATCGGCGACGATCTCGATCTCGGCCTCGTCGTGGTCGAGGTCGACGCCCTTGTTCTTCACCTCGTTCGGCGCGGGCAGGAACATCGTCACCGCGTCGAGCAGCTTCTGCACGCCCTTGTTCTTGTAGGCCGAGCCCATGAACACGGGAGTGAGCTCGAGCGACAGCACGCCCTCGCGCACCGCGGCGATGATTTGCTCCTCGGTCGGCTGTCCCTCGAGGATGGCCTCCATGAGCTCCTCGGAGAACATCGAGACGGCGTCCAGCATCTTCTCGCGCGCCGCTGCGGCGTCGGCCGTGAGCTCCGCGGGGATCGGCTTCTCGACGACCTGGTTGCCGTCGTCGCCCTCGAAGTAGAACGCCTTCATCTTGATCAGGTCGATCACGCCCTGATGGCGGTCCTCGTGCCCGATCGGGATCTGCATCATCACCGCGTTGTGCTTCAGCTTCTCGCGCAGCTGCTCGACGACGCGGAACGCGTTCGCGCCGGAGCGGTCGAGCTTGTTGATGAAGGCGAGGCGCGGGACGTTGTAGCGGCGCATCTGGCGGTCGACGGTCATCGACTGCGACTGCACGCCCGCGACGCCGCACAGCACGAGGATCGCGCCGTCCAGCACGCGCAGGCTGCGCTCGACTTCGATCGTGAAGTCGACGTGGCCGGGGGTGTCGATGATGTTGATCTGGTGCCCGGTCCAGGTGCCGTAAGTCGCCGCGGACTGGATCGTGATTCCGCGCTCGCGCTCGAGGTCCATCGAGTCCATCGTCGCGCCGACGTCGTCCTTGCCGCGCACCTCGTGCATCTGGTGAATGCGGCCGGTGTAGTAGAGGATCCGCTCGGTCAAGGTGGTCTTGCCCGAGTCGATGTGCGCGCTGATTCCGATGTTGCGAATGAGCGAGAGATCGTTCGACATGGTCATGGGCTCCTCGAGTCCCGGCTGCAGAGGCATTCGGGGGACGGGTCCGCGGGAAAAACGGTCGCGCAGCATAGCCTGAATGCGCTGCCCGCGCCCGGGCTTTCCCCGGTTCGGCTCACCGTTTCAGCCCCTTGACGGGCGAGCTGCGGACCGGCGAGCGGCTGAAGGGGATAGGCCCCGAGAGGCGCGACGCAAGCGCCTCGGTGGAGGCTCGCTTGGCCAAGGATCGCCTGGATGTCCGTGGGCAGACGGGCTCTGGCACTCATCGGGTGGGCAGCGTTGGTGGCCGCGAGCTTCGCGGCCCGCGCGACCGACGACAACATCGCGTCCATGGTTCCCGAGCCGGGGGGCGGAGTCCTCGTCTGTCTCGCGGCTCTCTCATTCGCTGCCGTCTTCTCGGGCCGCGCGTCGGCCCCAGCAGCGCTCTCCGCGTGAGGTCAGCCGCGGGCGCGAGAACGCGAGCCGTCCTCGAGTCGCCCGAGCAAGCGCAGCAGGCCGTCCAGGATCGTGATCGGGTGCGGCGGGCAGCCCGGGATGTAGAGATCGACCGGCACTACAGCCGCAGCGCCGTTCAGGACCTCGGGGTGATCGATGTATGGACCCCCAGAGATCGCGCACGCGCCCACGGCGATCACCAGCTTCGGCGCCGGCACGGCCGTCCAGGTCTTCTCGAGGGCGAGCCGCATGTTCTGACTCACGGCGCCGGTGATGAGCAGGCCGTCCGCGTGGCGAGGCGAGGCGACGAACGAGATCCCAAAGCGGCCGAGGTCGAAGACCACCGTGCCGAGCACGCTCACGTCCGCCTCGCAGGCGTTGCAGCCGCCCGCCGACACTTGCCGCAGCTTCAGCGACCGGCCGAAGAGGCGACGCATCTTGGTGTCGAGCGCATTGGCGAGGTGCAGCGCCTCTTCCCGCAGGACCAGCGCCTCGCGCGTGCGGGTGGCGAGGCGCCAGTCGCGCGTGAACTCGATCGCCCCCTCGGGGCACGCTTCGACGCAGTCGGTGCAGAACAGACACTTGCCGAGATCCAGCTTCGGGCCCGCGCCATCCGCGCTCAACGCGCCCGTCGGGCATGCCTCGATGCACGCGCGGCAGCCGTCGCGGCAGCGCGCGAAGTCGAGCGCGGGTGCGCCGCGCAGCCGCCCGGGAAGCGTCGGCGCGGCATCGGGAAACGCGATCGTGCGCATCCCCTGTGCCCAGCGCGTGCGAAGGATCTTCCACATGGTCGTCGTCCCCGGCCGACCCTAGAGGTCGAATCCGCAGTAAGAGAGGTTGAAGCTCTTGTTGCACAGCGGGAAGTCGGAGATCTGTTGACCGCGCATCGCGAGCGCGAGACCCATCCAGTTGTGAAACGACGGGTCGACGACCTTGTAGCCGGCGAGGCGGCCGGCCGCGTCGGTCCACCCGACGTGGCAGATCTCGCCGCGCCAGCCCTCGACGAGTGAGACGCAGATCCGCTCGGGCGCGAGCGAGCCGCAGCTCGCGCGAACCTCACCCGCGGGCAGACTCTCGAGCTGGTCGTGGGCGAACTCGGCGGAGCGCCGAATCTCGAGCCAGCGCACGTAGGCGCGCGCGAAGACGTCCCCGGAGTGCCAGGTCGCCATCGGGATCTGGGCGACTC
Source organism: Myxococcota bacterium (assembly GCA_044450765.1). GTDB lineage: Bacteria > Myxococcota_A > UBA9160 > SZUA-336 > SZUA-336 > VGRW01. The sequence continues at coordinate 27,526 of JBIOJK010000019.1, forward strand.
GATAGATCCCGGTCGGGTGAGTCGTGCGGACATCGCGCGCGAGCCCGCAGGCGCGGGCCGCGGGCCCGACCAGGCCGAGCTCTTCGGCCTGCTCCGGGGAGAGCGGGCCGGTGTCTTCGAAGCGGGACATGACCGACGGCGTGTCCCACAGCAAGTCCGCGGCGGCGGAGACTTCTGCCACCGTCTTTCCGACGGCGCCGGCGATCCGCTGCTCGAGGTCCGAGTCGACGTCGAAGCCCAGTCCGCCGATGCGCACGAGCCCGCGCCCGAAGCGGTTCCCACAGAGCTCCGCGGAGAGGTTCAGCCAGTCACCGCGCAGCCGACCACAGAACGCCGAAGTCGGCAGAAAGCCCACGTCGCCCGCGAGAGCGCCGAGATCGCCGGTATGGTTCGCCATGCGCTCGAGCTCGAGCGCGACCGCACGAAGCGCGTGCGCGCGCGCCGACACGCGACACTCGGCCAGGCCCTCGACGAGCTGCGCATAGGCCGTCGCGTGACCGATCGTGGTGTCGCCGGCGAGTGTCTCGACGTAGTGCAGGCGGCGCTTCTCCGCGTTCTCCAGGATCGCCCGCTCCACGCCGCGGTGTTGGTAGCCGAGGGAGATCTCGAGATGCAGCACGTTCTCGCCGTGACACTGGAATCGGAAGTGACCCGGCTCGATCACGCCCGCGTGCACCGGCCCGACGGCGACCTCGTGAACCTCCTCGCCTTCGACGCGGTAGAAGTCGGCGATCCCGATCGGCGCCGCCGCCCCCCCTCGCGGTGGAAAGCGCACCGGCTTCAGCCACGGATGCCCGTCCGGCCGCAAGCCGTGCCGCTCGAAGATCTCGCGCTCGAAGAGGTGGACGCTCGGAAGAGCCGGAGCCAGAGAGGGGAACGAGTGAGTGAGCGGCGTGCTTCGACCGATGAGCATCGCACCGTCGCGGTCGGAGGCGAGCACGGCGACCAGCGAGATACCGCCCGACTCACCGGCGCCGAAGAGCGCCGCGACGCGCTCGCCGCGCTGCGCGCCGGCGGCGAGCGCCGCGTGCAGATCCGCGAGCTCGACCTGCGGAACGTCGCCGAGCGGAATCGCGGTGCCGGGTTGCGCGCGGAGGAGCGCGGCCGCGGTGCTCATCGGACGGGCTCCAGGACCTGCGCCGCTTCGCGGAAGAGCGAGAGAACCGGCGCGGGGATCCACACGCCGAGCGCGAGCACCAGCGCGAGTAGCACGGCGATCGGCGCCACGCTCTGCCACCCGTCGCGATACGGTGTCGCCTCACTCCGCTCGGGCGGCTCGCCCTGCACGACCGCCAGCACGGTCGTGCCCATGCCGACGAAGACCACGAGCAAGAGCGCGAGGAACGCCGCCGCGACGCCGTAGCGCTCCGCATTCATGGTCGCTCGGAGGATCGTGAACTCACTCACGAACGGGCCGAACGGCGGGGTTCCCGTGATGGCGAAGAAGCCCGCGAGAAAGAGCGCCGCAGACGCGGGCAGAACCCGCAGCGCCCCTCTCACGTCCGAGGTGCGCTTGCTGCCGAATGCGCGGTGGATGTTTCCTGCAGAGAGAAACAGCACACCCTTCGAGAGCCCGTTGTTCACCAGGTGAAGCAGAGCACCGAACGTCCCGACGCCTCCGATCGCGATGCCGAGCACGAGAATGCCCATGTGCTCGACGCTCGAGTACGCGAGCATTCGCTTGTAGTCACCCTGGCGCACCATGAAGGCGCCTGCAACGGCCATCGAGAAGAGCCCGAGAAACAGGAGCAACTCGCGCGCGAACTCCGACTCGCCGGCCGCCGCGCAAATCTGGTAGAAGCGCAGGACCGCGGTGAATGCGCAGCTAGTGAGTCCGCCGGCGAGCAGCGCGCCGACGAGGCCCGGCGCCTCGCCGTAGGCGTCCGGCTTCCAGGTGTGCATCGGCGCGAGCCCCATCTTCGTGCCGTATCCGACGAGCGCGAGCACGAAGCCCGAGTGGAGCCACGGACGCGAGAGCTGAGGCGCGCTGGCGAGCATGTCGGGGAGCAGCATCGACGGCGCGATCCCCGCCTGCAGCGCAGAGTATGCGACGAAGAAGGTCCCGAGAAGCGCGAGCGCGATCCCGACGGATCCGATCAGGAGATATTTCCAAGTCGCTTCGATGGAGCGCGGGTTGCGGTTGAAGTAGAGCAGCGGACCGGACGCGAGCGTCGTGGCCTCGACTGCGACCCAGAGCAAGCCCAAGTGCTGGGCGCTCGCGATCAGATTCATCATCGCGAAGAACACGAGCATCACCGAGCAGAAGATCCGATTCGGCCGCTCCGCGCGAAGCGCCAGATATCCGGGCGCGTACGCCGCGCACAGGAAGAACAGCACGGCGAGATACCCGGTGACGAGACGGCCGAGCGCGTCGAGCGAGAGCCATGGTGCCCCGAGTCCGGGCCCGCCCCCGGAGAGCTCGAGCGCGACGACGCCGAGCTGTGTCGCCCCGGCGGCCGGGAGCAGCCACGGGCGGATGCGCTTCGACGGCGTCGCGAAGGCGAGCACGGCGAAGCCCAGCGGCGCGAGCACGAGCCAAAGCGCCACACTCACTCCCGCAGCGAGGTCAGGTGCTCGGTGCTGAGCGACGAGAACTCGCGGTGAATGTGATCCATGATGATGCCCATCACGAAAACGGCGACGAACAGGTCGAGCAGCACGCCGATCTCGACCAGGAACGGGATCGCCTCGACGAGCGTCAGCCCGAACACGAAGATCCCGTTCTCGAGCGTCAGGTAGCCGACCACCTGCGTGATCGCTTTACGGCGGGTCGTGAGCACCAAGAAGCCGGTGAGAACGGTCGCGAACGACGCTGGCACGATCAGCGCACCGGCGTGCTCGTCCAGCAGCGGCAGCGAGCGCGAGAACACGAGTGACACGCCTGTCGCGAGGGCTCCGAGCACGAGCGAGGCGGTGAATCCCACCAAGGGCTCGATCTCGCGCCGGATCGAGATGTTGCGCGTCGCGCGCAGGAGGATCGCGGGGATCACAAGCCCCTTCAGAGCCACCGTGGCGACCGCGAGCAACAGCACGCGCGAGTTCGCGTGGCCGTGAGCGAAGAAGAGCGCGGCGCCCAAAAGCACACCCTGCATGCCCGCGAACTGGATCGCGGCCTTCAAGCGGCTCGTCCCGAGCATCAGGAAGTTCAGGAGCAGCACGCCGACAAGGGCGAGATCGAGTGACTCTTCCAACGTCTCACCCCACCAAGAGCATCACGCCGAATGCGCTCAGCAGCCCCGCGCCGACGAGCAAGCTCGGAACGCGAAGGAGAGGCAAGCGCGCCATCACCGACTCGACGGCCCCCACGAGAACGGAGAGCGCGAGCAGCTCGGCGACCGCCACGCCAATTCCGAGCGCAGCGCCATCGACGTGGAACGGCGTCGCAATCCGCACCAACAATAGGCCGTACGCGAACAGCTTCAACGCGGCGCCGTACAAAGCGAGCGCGAACGGTGGACCGCTGTGATCGAGGACCATCACCTCGTGAATCATCGTGAGCTCGAGGTGAGTCGTGGGATCGTCGAACGGAATTCGGCTGTTCTCCGCGAGCAGCACCACGAAGAGCGACGCGGTTGCGAGGCCGAGCGAGGGAGCGGCGCGCGCCCAGAGCTCCGGCAGCTCCGGGCCGAGCATCGCGCCGAGCGAGTAGAAGCCCGAGAGCTTCACCAGCACGAGCAGTGCGAAGAAGGCCGCGGGCTCGGCGAGACACGAGAACGCCGCTTCGCGGGAAGCGCCCATGCCCTCGAAGGCCGAGCCCGTGTCGAGCGCGGCTGCGATCGTGAAGAAGCGGCCGAGACCCAGGAGATAGGCGAAGGCGATCAGGTCGCCGGGAAATGAGATCAGTGCCCCGCGCGCACCGATCGGCACGATGCACGCTGCAAGGAGCGCAGTCACGAATGCGACGACCGGACCCGCGAGAAAGACCCAGCTCGTAGTGCGGCTCAGCACGACGCCCTTCCGGAGCAGGCGCGCGAGATCGAAGTACGGCTGGAGGAGTGGCGGCCCCCGGCGTCCCGCCGCCCGCGCCTTGGTCCGCGCGATCACGCCGAGCATGAGTGGCGGGAGAAACACCGGGAGGAGCAGCGCAGCCGCGCAATCGAGGAGAGTCACCCGGTCGCTCCAGTCACTGCCAGCAGCGCGATGAGCGCGAGCCACAGATACAACAGGTACGCGTGGACGCTCCCCTGCTGCAGCACCCGCAGCCGCCCGAGGAGGTCCGCGATCCGGCGGGTCGCCGGCGTGACGAGCCGATCGAGCACCACGTCCGCGACCTCGCTCTGGAACTCGGTCGCCGCTGGGAATGTCGCCAGCCGCCGCGCGACCTCGGTTCTCGGCAGGAGCGCGAACGAGAAGACGCGCACGAGCGGCTCGGCGAACGACGAAGCGGAGTACTGCATCCGGGCGGTCGGCGCGGCGTAGCCACAGTCCCAGGTTCCCGCCGCGTCGCGCCGCGTGCGCGCGAGTCGCGCGCGCAAGGCGAGCCAGATTGCGGTCGAGAGCGCCAGCGCGGCGATCGAAACGAGCGAGATCGCGGCGAAAGGTGCGGCCAGCGGGACGCGCGGAACGCCCAGCGCGATCGAGCCGGCCGCTGCGAGCGCGGGAGCGACTGCGAACGGAGCGACGCCGATCACCGCGCAGAGCAACGCCAACGCCGCCATCGGCGCGAGCATCGCGGCAGGAGCGTCGTTCGCCCCCGACACCGCTCTGTGTCGCGGCGCCCCGAGAAAGACACTGCCGACCACCTTCGCGAAGCAGGCGAGCGCGAGCCCACCGGTGAGCGCGAGCGCCGGCGCGCCGAGGGCCGCGAGCAGCCATGCTTCGCCCCGACCGGAGCCGACGGTGCGGAGCAGTCCGGAGTAGACGAGCAGCTCGCTCGTGAATCCGTTCAACGGCGGCAGGCCGACGATCGCGACCGCACCGACGAAAAAGAGGAATGCGGTCCGGGGCATCTCTCGGGCGATCCCGCCCAGCGCGTCGAGTGATCGCCTCCCCGTGCGCTGGATGACGGCGCCCGCGCCGAGGAACAAGAGACCCTTGAAGAGCGCGTGATTCACGACGTGCAGCAGCGCGCCGCCCATCGCCAGAGCAGCGGTCTCGAGCTGGCCTGCGGAACGAGAGACGAGCGCAACGCCGAGGCCGATCGCGATGATGCCGATGTTCTCGATGCTGTGATACGCGAGCAGCCGCTTCAGGTCGTGCTGCGCGAGCGCGAACGCGACCCCGAGCACCGCGGAGAGCACTCCGACCAGCAGCAGCGTCTCGCCCCACCACGGCTGAACATCTGGCATGAGCGAGCTGAATCGGACGATGCCGTAGATGCCCGACTTGATCAGCACCCCCGACAGGAGCGCGGAAACGTGCGTCGGCGCCGCCGCGTGCGCGGGCGGCAGCCAGACGTGCAGGGGCACGAGCCCCGCCTTCAGCCCGAAGCCGACCAGCGCGAGCACGAAGAGGGCCGATTGGAGGCGCGGCGCGACGAGACCGGCAGCAAACGGTGTCAGCTCGAACGAGCCGGTCGCGGCCCAGAGCAGCGCGAAGAGCGCGAGCAAGAAGAGGGCGCTCGCTCGCGTGCAGACGAGATAGAGAAAGCCCGCGTCGCGCACCTCGCGCTCGCACTCTTGGGCGGTCACCGCGAAGAACGCGGCGATTGCCATGACTTCCCAGCCGGCGAGGAACACGAACGCATGTCTCGCGAGCAAGACGGTGATCAGCCCCGCGCTCGTCAGTCCGACCGAGATGCGCAACCGCTCGGCTTCGCGCGGGTGATCGGCAGCGGGAAAGTAGGCCAGTGAGTAGATGCCGCACGCCGCCGTGAGCACCGCCACCGGCAGGAGAAAGAAGGCAGAGAGTGAGTCGAGGCCGATCAGCCCGGCGCCGGGCAGCGGCGGCCCCGCAGCCGCGAGGTCGTCCCCCGAAAGCGCCCGCAGGGCCGCAAGCGCGGCGACGGCCGCCCCCGACGCGAGCACGGCGACGCCGATGCGATCCGCCCGCTGCGGCCCCGCCCTGCGCGCGCAAGCCGCGGCGAATCCGCTCGCGGCGATCAGGCAGACTCCCGCGAGCGCGAGGAGCGCGGTCACCGGCCGAGCGCGCCGCGCGCCGACGCCCAAGCCAGGGCCGCGACCGCCGCAATCACGATGTAGGCGACGTACAGGTGCGCGTTGCCCTGTTGTAGCAGGCGCAGCCGGGTGAGGTAGGTCGCGACCGCGGAGAACAGCGGCTCGTAGACGCGCGCGACGAGCGGCTCCGTGTGGTCGGAGGAGAGCGACGCGGTGCACGGATACGGACCGGACGAGAGAGCGCCCTCGGCGCGCACGGTCAGGGCGCGGTGCGGCGTCCGGCTCGTCAGCCACTTCGAGAACGAGAGCGCGGTGTACTGCATCCGCGGATCGGGCGCGGCATAGCCGCATGCCCACGTCTCTTCCCGCGCGCGCGGCGCGCGCCGAAGTCGAGCGAGCAGCGCAGCACCCGTGAGGGCGACCGCCGCCCACAGCGCGAGTGAGAGCGCCGAGAGCGGGGCCAGCGCGAGCGCCGCAGGCGCGAGCAGGTCCGCCCCGCGCGCCGAGCCCAGCAGGAGAGCGAGTGGCGCCGAGATGCCGGGCAGCGCGACAGCCGGTGCGGCGCCGATCGCGAGGCAGGTCAACGCGAGTCCCGCCATGACTGCGAACATCGCTCCACCCACGTCGTGCGCGCGCTGCGCGCCGGCGCTGCGCGGCTGTCCCAGGAACGCGATGCCGAAGAGGCGCACGAACGCCGCGGCGCCGAGCGCCCCCACCAGCGCGAGCAACCCCACCCCGAGGGACGCGGTGAGCGACACCAGCGGCGTCTGGGTCGTGACTGCGTGGAGCAGACCGCGATACAAGAGCCACTCGGTCGCGAAGCCGTTCAGCGGGGGCAGGGCCGCGAGCGCCAGCGCTCCGACGGCGAACAGCGCGGTCGCGCGCGGCATTCCGCGCGACAGACCTCCGAGGCGCTCGAGGTCGAGGCTGCCGGCACCGTGCTGGACTCCGCCAGCGGCGAAGAACAGGAGCCCCTTCATCGCGGCGTGGTTCCAGACGTGGAAGAGGCCCGCGGCCAGGCCGAAGGTCGCGAGCAGCGAGTCACCGCGCGAGAGACTGTCGAGTCCGATGCCGAGCCCGAGCCCGATCAGGCCGAGATTCTCGACGCTCGAGTACGCCAGCGCGCGCTTCAGATCTCGTTGAGACAGCGAGAGTGAGATCCCGAGGAGCGCACCCGAGATCCCGAGCGCAGCGAGTACCAGGCCGAACCCGGCCGGTGCGCCCCCGAGCACGAGCACGACGCGCAGCAGGCCGTAGTAGCCCAGCTTCACCATCGCGCCGGACATCAGCGCCGAGACGTGAGACGGCGCTGCGGAGTGAGCCTCCGGCAGCCAGACGTGGAGCGGAACGATCCCCGCCTTCACGCCGAAGCCGACGAGCGCGAGCGCGATGAGCTTGCTCGTGCCGGCGCCGGTGCCGCTTGCGGCCTCGCCCGCGAGGGCGTCGCCCAGCAGCACGAAGAGCGCCAAGAGCGCCGCTGTGCCGGCGTGCGAGGCGATCAGATAGATCCAACCCGCACGTCGCACCTCGGAGCGCTCGTGCTCGAAGCTCACCAAAACGTAGGCGCAGAGCGACATCGTCTCCCAGGAGACGAGAAACAGGATGCCGTTCCGCGCCAGAGTCACCGCGATCATACCGATGCAGAGCCCGTTGAAGAACAGCCAGCTCGTTCCCGCCCGACGCCGATTGGTGTAAGTGGCGAGATATGCGCGGCCGTAGATCGCCGCGAGCGCCGACAGGCCGAGCACCGGCACCAGGAAGAACGCCGACAGCGGATCGAGACCGAAGGAAAGCGATCCCCCGGGCACGCTCCACGGAAGCTGCACGCGGAGACTCTCTCCCCCCGCGAGCACGCGCACGACGGGGAGTGCGCCGAGCAGCGCCGCAAGCGGCGCTCCCGCGCAACCAAGCGTTCCCGACCAGCGAGGTGAGTGCGCGGTTGCGAGCGCTGCGAGTCCCGAGGCGAGCAAAACGAGGCACGCCGCGAGGAGCTCTGTCATGCCGGCGGCGCGTTCCGCTCAGCGGGGAACCCCGACTCCACGCGGTGCAAGACCGCCGTGATCGATTCGGGGGTCGCGCGCTCCTCGAGCACGCGTCGGAACTCGCGATCGTGCAGGGCCGCGGAAAGACGCGAGAGCAGGCGTAGGTGCGTACGACTGGTGGGTGTGACGATCACGAACAGGATCTCGACGGGCTTGCCGTCGAGCGCGCCGAACGAGATCGGCTGCTCCAGGAAGCACAGCGCGACCGCCGGCCGCACGTGCAGCAACACGGGATTGCGGACGTGCGGGATCGCGATGCCGTCGCCGACCGCCGTCGAGCCCAGGTTCTCGCGCGCGAGCAGCACCTCGTAGAGAAACTCGCGGTCTACCCGTTCCGGGAGATCCAGAACCCGCACGAC
>JBIOJK010000020.1:0-35932 GCA_044450765.1 Myxococcota bacterium
CGCGCTCGAGACCACGGCGCCGACCGCGCCGGCGTCCGGCGCGCGCACCGCGAGATCGTCGCTCGGCATCGGGACGGCCGTCAGGCTCGTCGCGGTCGTCGGCGACGTGCCGAGCGGAGTCACCTTGTTGCACGCGCTGGACGGCAGATGGATCTCGGTGGTCTGGTCGCCCGGCGTGATCGAGTAGCTGTGGTCCAGGTCGCGCACTTCCACCGCGGCCGCGCCGCAGACACCGTTGCCGTCCACGGACGGCGGGTTGAAGTACACGAGATAGGGATTGCCCTCGGCGAGCGCGCGCTCGCGCGCATCGGTGAGCAGGCCCGCCATCTCCGTGGCGCTGGACCTCGTCTCCTGCTGAGCGAGCATGCGCACCACACTCGGGAACGCCATCGCCGCGAGGATGCCCAGAACCGCGACGACGGTGATGAGCTCGAGCAGCGTAAAGCCGCTCGCGTTCCGCACCGCCGCGGGTGTGAACTTCGCGCTCCCCGTCATAGCCAGATCTCCTCTCCCGAACCGGAACCTGGCCCCTCCTGCCGCGCACAGAGTCATTCAGGTTCCGTGCCTGGAGTGAGCCGGCCCGGCGCGAATCGAGCGCTCGCGCGCCTGGGTTCGCGCCGACCTGCAGCCCTGCTGCGCGCGTGCGATGGCCTCATGCGCGCGCAGCGTGTGAAGAAGATCACTCTCCTTCGCACGCGCGCTTCCCTCGCTGTGGAAGCCGTCTCCACACGTCGCGAGCGCGCAGCGGCGCACGCCTCGCGCTGTGGTTCCGCTAGGATCCGGCGGTGATCCGCGCACGTGCTGCCGCACTCGCACTCCTCTCGCTGGTGGTCGTTTGCAGCCTCGGGTCGCGCGCACGCGGCGCCGACGAGAAGCCCGTCGTGATCGTCCTATCTTGGGATGGAACGCGGCACGACTATCCGGCGCGCGTGGCGACCGTCGCGCTCGCGCGCATGGCGAAGGACGGGGCGCACGCCGAGCGGCTGACTCCGGTGTTCCCCTCGAGCACCTTCCCGAACCACGTCTCCCTCGCGACCGGCACGTACCCGGATCGCCACGGCATCATCGAGAACAGCTTCACCGACACGAAAGGCGCGCACTTCGAATACGGCAACGACGCGAGCTGGATCGAGGCGGAGCCGCTCTGGATCGCCGCCGAGCGGCAGGGCATACACGCCGCGGTGTTCTTCTGGGTGGGCTCGGAGTCCGACTGGCACGGGCGCGGCGCCACCTACCGGATGCGGCCGTTCGACAGCGGAGTGACTGAGGCCGTCAAGGTGGACCAGATCCTCGCCTGGCTGGATCTGCCCGCGGGCTCGCGGCCCGGGCTGATCATGAGCTGGTGGCACGGCTGCGACGCCGTCGGCCATGCGAGGGGACCGAACGTGCCCGAGATCGCCGCCCAGCTGCTGGCGCAGGACCGCGAGCTGGCGCGGCTCTTCGCCGGTCTCGACGCGCGCGGCGCCTGGACTCATGCGACGGTGATCGTGGTGAGTGACCACGGCATGGCGGAGATCCAGGGCGTGGTCGACCCGCAACCCGCGCTCGACGCCGCGGGAGTCCGCGCGCGCGTCGACTATGCCAGCGGCGAGGGTCAGGTGTATCTCCGCGACCCCGCGCAGCGAGACGCGGCGCTGGCGGCGCTCGCGCAGGTCTCTGGCCTGCAAGCGTTCGCGAACGATCGCCTGCCGGAGCGCTTCCGGAGTTACTTCCCGGGGCGCAGCGGCGATCTCACGATCGCCGTCTCACCTCCGCGCGTGCTGGGTCGCGCGAGCTTGCGCCAGCGCGCGTCCGCGACCTGGAGCTGGCTGCGCGGCAAGACGTCCGGCGCGCACGGATTCGATCCCGCGCTGCCCGACATGGGCGCGATCTTCTACGCGCTCGGCCGCGGCGTGCCGCACGGCGCCGCGCTGGGCGAAGTGCGCGCGATCGACGTCGCGCCCACGGTGAGCGCGCTGCTCGGCATTGCGCCGCCGGAGCAGTCGGAAGGCAGAGCTCTCTTTCAGATCGCCTCGAAGAGCGACGCGAAGCCCTGACCGCCGCCGACGCACATCGTGACGAGCCCGTAGCGCTTCTTCCGGCGCTTGAGCTCGCGCAGGAGGTGCCCGGTGAGCCGCGAGCCCGTCATGCCGAACGGATGACCGATCGAGATCGAGCCGCCGTTCGGGTTGAGCTTCTCGTCGGGGATTCCGAGCACGCGCTGGACCTGCAGCACCTGCGAGGCGAACGCCTCGTTCAGCTCGATCAGGTCGATGTCGTCGAGTGACATGCCGAGGCGCTTCAGCAGCTTCGGGACGGCGTAGATCGGCCCGATGCCCATCTCGTCGGGCTCGCAGCCGGCGACGGCGGAGCCGCGGTAGATGCCCATCGGCTCGAGCCCCAGCGCGCTGGCGCGGCTCGCCGACATGAGCAAGGTCGCCGAGGCGCCGTCGGAGAGCTGACTCGCGTTGCCGGCAGTCACCGTCCCGCCCTCGGGCTTGAACGACGGCGGCAGCTTGCGCAGCCCCTCGATCGTGGTGTCCGGGCGATTGCACTCGTCGCGGTCGACGACGAAGTCCTCCTCGCGCGGCTCCTCGCCCTTCTTCTGCACGGCCCGCCGCACCTTCATGGGCGCGATCTCGTCGTCGAAGTAGCCGAGCTCCTGTGCGCGCGCGGTGCGCTGCTGGCTCTTCAGCGCGTACTGATCCTGGTCCTCGCGCGAGACCTTGTAGCGCTCGGCGACGTTCTCGGCGGTCACGCCCATCGCCATGTAGAGGCCGGGCGCCTTCTTCGCCGCTGCCGGATTCAGCAGGCGCTTGGTGTTCTGCGAGCCGTCCTGGAGCATCGTGATGGTCTCGACGCCGGAGCCGATCGCGACGTCGACGCCCTCGTGGATGATCTGCTGCGCCGCCATCATGATCGCCTGCGAGCCCGACGAGCAGAAGCGATTCACCGTCGTCGCCGCGACCGAGGTCGGCAGCCCCGCGACCACCGTCGCGATGCGCGCGACGTTCATGCCCTGCGCGCCCTCGGGCATTCCGCAGCCTGCGATCACGTCGCCGACCTCGGCCTTGTCGACGCTCGGGTTGCGCGTGAAGAGCTGTGCGATGCAGTGCGCGAGCTGGTCATCCGGGCGGGTCAGGTTGAACGAGCCGCGGTGGGCCTTCGCGAGTCCAGTGCGTACGCTGTCGATGATCACGGCCTCGCGAGACATCCGCAGTCCTCCGAGAGACAGGGGTGGAACTCGGAGCCATCATATCAGCCGCTGCGGTGCCAGCCACGGAGGATCCAGATGAGCCCGCTCCGCCGGTTCCTCGTGCGCGCGTTCATCGGCGCGCACACGGCGCTCTATTCGCTGACCGCGGGACGGATCGGCGGCAGGATGGGCGCACAGCGCATCCTCTTGCTGACGACGACCGGGCGGCGCAGCGGCGCGCAGCGCACGGTCCCGCTGGTCTACTTCGAGGACGGCGAGCGGCTGGTGCTGATCGCATCGAACGGCGGTGCTTCCAGCGATCCGCAGTGGTGGAAGAATCTGCAGCAGCGCCCGGAAGCGCTCGTGCAGGTCGGGGCCGAGACGCGGCGCATGCGCGCGCGGATCTGCTCGGTCGAGGAGCGCGCGCGCCTGTGGCCGCGGGTGAAGCGGGAGAACCCGCCCTACGCCGAGTACGAGAAGAAGACCACGCGCGAGATCCCGGTCGTTCTGCTCGCTCCGTAGCGCTCGGCTATTCTTCCAACGAAGGGAGATTGACGATGCACGTCGGCATGGCCGCGATCTTTCAGAACCCGGAGCAGGCGCGAAGCGACCGAGACATCTGGCGCGACGACCTGCGCCTCGCGCTCGCGGCGGAGTCTCTGGGCTTCGAGTCTCTCTGGGGAGTCGAGCACCACTTCACCGACTACACGATGTGCCCCGACGTGCTCCAGTATCTGACGTTCCTCGCGGGCGCGACCGAGAGAGTGCAGCTCGGCTCGATGGTCGTGGTGTTGCCGTGGCACGACCCGATGCGCGTCGCCGAGCAGATCTCGGTTCTCGACCATGTTTCCAACGGCCGTTTCGTGCTCGGCCTCGGGCGCGGACTCGGGCGCGTGGAGTTCGACGGGTTCCGCGTGTCGATGGACGAGAGCCGCGACCGCTTCACCGAGTCGGCCGACATGATTCTCACCGGGCTCGAGCGCGGGTATTGCGAGTACGACGGAAAGCTGATCAAGCAGCCGCGCCGCGACATCCGCCCGAAGCCGTGGAAGAGCTTCAAGGGCCGCAGCTACGCCGCCGCGGTGTCGCCCGAGTCGGGGCCGCTGATCGCGAAGCTCGGCCTCGGCATGCTGATCATCCCGCAGAAGCCGTGGGAGGTCGTCACCGAGGAGCTGCGCAACTACAACGCGGTCTACCAGCAGGTGAACGGCGTGCCGGCGCCGCCGAGTATCTGCGCCGGCTGGGTGTTCTGCGACGAGAACGCGGGCCGCGCGGAGGAGCTGGCCCGCAAGTACATCGGCGGCTACTGGCACACGGTGCTGAAGCACTACGAGCTGCGCGGCGATCACCTCGCGAAGACGAAGGGCTACGAGTCATACGGCCGCATGCAGGAGATCGCGAGCGCGCCGGGCGGCGCCGACGCGATGATCGACTTCTTCCTGGGCCTCCAAGTCTGGGGCACGCCGGAGCGCTGCTACCAGACGATCGTCGACTCACAGAAGCGGCTGGGCAGCGACCGCTTCGTCGGCGTCTTCAGCTACGCGGGAATGTCGGCCTCCGAGGGCGAGCGCAACATGCGCCTGTTCGCGCGCACGGTGCTGCCGGAGCTGAACCGCTACGAGGTGTGACTCAGTAGGCCCGTCTTGAGGTAGTTCCGCTGGATGCAGAGCGGGCGGAAGCCGAGCGCGGCGTACATGTGTTTGGGGGTGTCGTTCGAGCGCGCGCCGATCAGGATCGGGCCCGCGCCGCGCGCGCGCGCGTCGTCGACGCAGGCGGCGATCAGCGCGGTGGCGATGCCGCGCCCGCGAAAATCGGCGCGCGTGAACAGGTCTTCGACCTGGCCGACGCCGTTCTCGCCGGGCCAGGCCGAGAAGAACGCGCAGTCGACGCCGTCGACGCGCGCCAGATGGAACTGCACGTCGGCCGCCTTCGCGCGCTTGGCGGCGACCAGCTGCTCGGTGACTTCGCTGCCCCAGGCGCCGTGGAAGCCCTTCTCGACCTCCTCCGCGTGGTCGAGGCGGCAGAGCTCGAAGATCGTGCGCCAGTCCGCGTCGCTCGCCACCGGGCGCAGCTCGACGCGCGGCGGCCGCGCGCGCAGCGGTCCCTCGAGCACCAGGATCAGCTCCTCGCGCGACTGGTAGCCCTCGAGATTCAGGCGCGCCTCGAAAGGCTGCGGCATCTGCGGATCCCACAGGAATTGCCGGTGGTCGAGCTCGCGGAACATCGAGTCCGCCGCAGCCAGCACAGAGTCGATCTCGTCCGGCGTTCCGGCGCGCACGTCCGCGACGAAGTTCGCGTCGTAGACGACTGGCGTGCGCGGGTCGCGCACGAACTGCGCGAGCGGCTGGGTGCGAGTCTCGTGGCCTCGCGCGAGCCAGCCGACGATCGTCTCGTATGCGCGCGCGACGAGCGACTCGACGTCCGACATGGTGCGGCATGCTACCGCATCGCCGACGCCGCGATCGGCTATGCTGCGAGACAGAGAAAGGGGACGCGAGAAATGCCACATGCGATGGGTGCCCGGCGTCCCTTCGGCCTGGCTTACTGGCCGCTACCCGAGGACGACCCGAAGGTCGCCATCCGCCGCGAAGACGTCCGACTCGTCTCGGCCGACGGCGCGCTCGTGCGCGGCACGCTGTGGACGCCGCCGGTGGGGCAGGCCTGGAAGACCGCCGTCGTGCTGTCTCACCCGCGCGGTGACTTCTCGGTTCACTACGCCTGTCCGCTGCTCGCCGCCGCGGGCTACGCGGTGCTCGGCTTCGCGACGCGCTACGTGAACAACGACATCGACTGTCTGCACGAGAACTGCGCCGTAGACGTGGAGACGGCCGTGCTCGAGATGAAGCGGCGCGGCGCCGAGGCCGTGGTGCTGCTGGGCAACAGCGGCGGCGGCTCGCTGATGGCGCTGACTCACGTCGAGCGGAAGGTCGGGGACGGCTGGCTCGCGATCGCCGCGCACCCCGGCGAGGGCGTGTTCATGAACAGCGTGATCGACCCGTCGGTCGCCGACGAGGGCGATCCCGAGGCGGTGATCCGCGAGCTCGACATGTACGACCCCGACAACGGCTGGCGTCCCTGGCCCGAGCCGTGCCGCTACGACCGCGCCTGGCTGGCGACCTACCGGCAGGCGCAGCTCGCGCGCGTGGCGCGGCTCGACGCGATCGCGCGCGAGTCACTTGGCGCCGCCGAAGATGCGGCGCGCATCTCGAAAGGCGTGGACAAGAAGGCCGATCCGCGCACGTGGAGACACTGGCGGCAGCGGGCCGTGCACGCGAAGTACATGGTCATCTACCGCACGCTCGCCGACCCGGCGTATCTCGATCTCACGATCGATCCCGACGACCGCCCGATGGGCTCGCTGTTCGCCTTCCCGGATCCGCTCGACGGCAACTACGGCCGCTTCGGGCTCGCGCGCGTGATGAGCGCGCGCGGCTGGCTCTCGACCTGGTCCGGCCTGTCCTCGCACGCGGTGCTTGCCGACACCATGCCGCACGTGAAGGTGCCGTCGCTGATCCTGCACGCGACCGCGGACACCGAGATCCGACTGTCTCACGCGCGCGCGATCCGCGACGCCTGCGCGGCCGACGACGTCGAGTACCACGAGCTCGCCGGCGCGCCGCACTATCTGGAAGGCCGCCGGCGCGAGGCGATGGAGCTGTGCGCGGCATGGCTGCGGGCGCGCTTCCCGTGAGTGATTCGCTTGACTGACCCGGCGCGCGAGAAGCTCTCGCTCGGAACCAAGCTGATCTACGGCGCGCCGAGCGTCGCGGGCGCGGCGATGGCGATCCCGGTCGCGATCCACGTGAACCCGTTCTACTCGGACACGGTGCTGGTGCCGCTCGCGTGGGTCGCGCTGGCGGCGGCGCTCGCGCGCGTGCTCGACGCGATCATCGATCCGTTCGTCGGCTGGCTCTCCGACCACACGCACACCCGCTGGGGACGCCGCCGGCCGTGGATCGCGGTCGCGACGCCGATCGCGGCGCTCGTCTTCATCGCGCTGTTCACGCCGCCGACGTGGCTCACGACCACCGGCGCGGCGGTCTGGTTCGGCACGACGCTCATGCTCTTCTTCATCCTGAACATGCTGTACGGGCTGCCGCACGCGGCGCTCGGCCCGGAGCTCACGCTCGACTATCACGAGCGCTCGACGCTGTTCTCGGTGCGCGAGGGCTTCGCGCTCTTCGGCACCCTGGTCGCCGCGGTCGTGCCGGGAATCCTGATCAAGGTCCTGGGCGACGAGCGGCGCGCGTTCGCCGAGATGTCACTCGCCTACGGGGCGCTGATGGTCGGGCTCTACTGGCTCCTGGTGCTTCGCGTGCGAGAGCGTCCCGACTTCGTCGCGCGCAAGTCGAACCCGCTCGTGCCCGGCGTGCGGCGCTCGCTGCGCAACCGACCCTTCTCGGTGTTGTTCGGCTGCTACGTCGTCGCCAGCATTCCCGGCGCCATTCCGGGCCTGCTGATGCCGTACTTCAGCCGCTACGTGCTGAATCCGCCGCCGATCGAGGCCGGCGCGGCGCAGAGCTGGCTCTCGATCTTCCTGGCCGCCTACTTCCTGTCGGGTCTCCTGTGTCTCCCGCTCTGGCTCGCGCTCGCCAAGCGGATCGGCAAGCTGAACGCGTGGCTCACGAGCTTCGTCATGGGCATCACGGGCGGCCTCGCGCTGTTCCTGCTCGGGCCGGGCGACAACATCGCGTGTCTCGTGGTGATCGCCTGGGCGGGCTCGAGCTTCGGGGCCGGGCTGTTCCTTCCGCCCGCGATCCAGGCCGACGTGATCGACTACGACGAGCTCCACACCGGGAAGCGCCGCGAGGCGCAATATCTCGCGCTGTGGGGCCTGGTGCCGAAGTTCATCGTGATTCCGAGCGCGTCGCTGCCGCTCGCGCTGCTCGCCTGGCTCGGCTACCAGCCAAACTTGCCGCAGTCGCCAGAAGTGCTGCTGGCGATCCGGGCGGTCTTTGCGCTCACGCCGTCGGCGTTCTCGATCGCCGCGTTCTTCATCGCCTGGCGCTTCCCGATCGACGAGATCGTGCACCGCGCGATCCTCGCCGGGATCGCCGCGCACGGGCGCGGCGAGATGGCGGTCGATCCGCTCACTCGGCAGATCCTCGGCCCGCCCGAGCACCGCGAGGTCGAGGAAGACACGGGCTGGTTCCTCGACTATTTCTCGACCGGCGAGCTCGAGCGCGTGCTGCGCCGCGGGCGGGCGGGCGCGCTGCGCGACGTCCTGGGAGTCGCGGCGCTCGCGCTGGCGCTCACGATCGGGCTCGCGCTGTGGGTCACGAACGAGCTGTCGGCGACTGGCGGGAACCCGGGGCCGCTCGCGGTGATCGCGATCGTGATCGCCGGCTTCGCGCTCACGATCTTCGTGTTCCACCTGTCGCGGATCGGGCCCGCGCTGCGGCTGCGGAGTGACTCGATCTCCGAGGCGACGATCCGCGCGCACCTCGCACACGTGAACGGAGAGGACGGCGAGGCGGTTCTGCCGCGACGGGCGGGCGCCGCGACGCAAGCCTAGCTTGCCCGACGCGACGCGGCTGATTCTGGCGCGCGGCCTGCGTGGCTTCGTCGACGGCGCGGTGAGCGTGGTCCTGCCCACGTACCTGCTCGCGCTGGGTCTGTCGGCGTTCGAAGTGGGCGCGATCGCGACTTCGACCCTGCTCGGCAGCGCGCTCCTCACGCTCGCGGTCGGGCTGGCGGGCGCACACTTCGCGCCGCGCCGCGTGCTGCTCGCGGCGAGCGCGCTCATGGGAATCACGGGCGTCGGCTTCGCCGGGCTCCACGGCTTCCTGCCGCTGCTCGCGATCGCCTTCGTAGGGACCCTGAATCCGACGGGGGGCGACGTCTCTGTCTTCCTGCCGACCGAGCAGGCGCTGCTGGGCGCGTCCGGCGACCTGCGGGCGCGCACGGCGACGTTCGCGAGATACAACGTGGCCGGTGCGCTGCTCGGCGCCGCGGGCTCGCTTGCCGCCGGCCTGCCGGAGCTCGCGTCGACGCACTTCGCGCTCGAGCTCGCGTCCGCGCTGCGCGCCGTCTTCGCCGCCTACGCGCTCGTCGCGCTGCCGCTGGTCGCGCTCTATCTCGGGCTCGGGCCGGCGGCGGCGGCGCCCCGCGATTCGGCCCTGCGCGCGCCGCTCGCCCGCTCGCGCAAGGTCGTGCTGCGTCTCACCGCGCTCTTCTCGCTCGACTCGTTCGGCGGCGGCTTCGCGGTGCAATCGATGGTCGCGCTCTGGCTGCACCAGCGCTTCCAGCTCTCGCTCGCCGAGCTGGGGTCGTTCTTCTTCGCGGCGTCGACGCTCTCGGCGTTCTCGCAGTTCGTCTCGGCCTGGCTCGCCTCCCGGATCGGACTGATCGAGACGATGGTGTTCACCCATCTCCCGGCCAACGCGTTTCTCGTGGCCGCGGTGTTCATGCCGAGCGCGCCGCTCGCGCTCGCGTGTCTCCTGGTCCGCGGCGCGCTCTCGCAGATGGATGTCCCGGCGCGCCAGTCGTACGTGATGGCCGTCGTCCCGCCCGAGGAGCGCGCCGCCGCTGCCAGCGTCACGAACGTTCCGCGCAGCCTCGCCTCCGCACTGGCGCCGCTGCTCGCGGGGGCGATGCTGGAGGCGTCGTCCTTCGGCTGGCCGCTGGTCTGCGCCGGTGTGCTCAAAATTGTGTACGACTTGCTGCTGCTCCAACAGTTCAGGGGTTCCCGTGGCGTCCAGTGAGACTTGCGCAGGTGACTGAGGGCGAGGGAGTCCCGTGGCTGCTGATCTTCATCTTGACCGGGAAGCTGATTGGCTTCCTGCTCGCGGTCTGGATCTTCGTCGCGCTGCCCGTGACCACCCTCGCGTCCGCGATCATGGCGAGGCGCAGTCCAGAGCCGGCCGCCAGGGAGCGCCATCTGCGCCGCGTCCGCTGGACCCTGGCGCTGGTGCTGGGCAAGGGCCGAAGGCCCGAGCAGACACTCCTCTATCGCTGGGCGTCGCGAGAAGCCGGAGCGAAGAGCTAGCTAGCGGGATTGCGCGCGCGACATACAATCGAGCCATGGCAGCCAGCAAGAAGAAGACGGTGGGGAAGAAGAAGGCGACTGCGAAGCGGGCCGCCTCCGGGAAGAAGAAGGTCGCGGCGAAGAAGGCCGTGACGAAGAAGGTCGTCGCCAAGCCCGCGCCGGCGAAGAAGCCCGCGCCGGTGAAGCCGGAGCCCGCGAAGCAGGCGCCCAAGCTGAGCGCGCCAGCCCCTGCGGCTCCCAAGCCGGCGCCGCCGAAGCCGCCGGGGCTGCTGAAGCCGGTGCCGGCGAAGCCCCAGCCCGCGGCCGCTCCGGCAACGACAGCGAGCGGCACGGTGACCGCAGCCGAGGTGAACCTGGGCCACGTTGTCGCGCTGCGGCCCCGCACGCACACCGGCTTCAAGCCCGAGGCGTTCGCCGAAGCGAAGCGCGCGCTCGCCGATGCGCGCTTCGCGTCGATCGAGGCCGCCGCGCGAGCGGTGGCCGAGAAAGCGGTCGAGCTCAGCAACGAGAGCGGCCCGGACCCCTTCCCGACTCACTGAGCCGAGTCACTCTGCTGCGCTAGCGCAGCTGCGGATCCGAGGTCTCGGAGAGCTGGATCTCCGGGTGGCGCGCGAGCGCGCGGTCGACGTGCCACGTGCTCTCGGCCAGCAAAACGGCCCGGTGGTCGCGGTCCTCGACCAGCCGCATCGCGTCGGAGTAGCGCAGCACGTCGGCGTCGTAGGCGCCGTGCACCCAGCGCGCGACCTTGTAGGGCAGCGGCGTGAGTCGCAGCTCGACACCGTACTCCGACTGCATGCGGTGGACGAGCACGTCGAACTGCAGCGGGCCGACGACGCCCAGGATCTGCGCCGCGGTGCCGCTGCCGGGGTCGCCGAAGATCTGCACCGCGCCCTCTTGCGCGAGCTGCTCGAGCCCTTTCGCGAGCGCCTTGCGCCGCTCGACCTTCGCGACTTCGACCCGCCGGAAGTGCTCGGGCGAGAAGGTCGGGATCCCCGCGAACGCGATCCTGCCGCTGGTCGAGAGAGTGTCTCCGATGCGAAACACGCCGGGATCGAAGAGGCCGACGACGTCGCCCGGGAAGGCCTCGTCGACCTCCTCGCGCCCTTGCCCCATCAAGAGAGTCGAGTGGGCGAGTCTCACCGGCTTCTGCGTGCGCGCGAGCAGCGCGTCTTCGCCGCGCACGAAGCGGCCGGAGCAGACGCGCAGAAAGGCGACGCGGTCGCGGTGGTCGGGGTCCATGTTCGCCTGGATCTTGAAGACGAAGCCCGAGAACTCGTCGCGCACCGGATCCACCGAGCCCGCAGCGGTCTCGCGCGGGCCGGGGCAGGGCGCCAGCTCGAGAAAGCGCTCGAGAAACGGCAGCACGCCGTAGTTCGTGAGCGCGCTGCCGAAGAAGATCGGTGTCTGGCGCCCGGCGCGGACCTCGAGCGGCGAGTACTTCGCGCCGGCTCCCTCGAGCAGCTCGAGTGACTCGCGCAGCGCGGCGCTCTCGGCGGGGCCGGCGACCTCGCGCTGCTCGACGACCATGGTGCCGTGCTTGCCGCCCGAGAAGTAGAGCGAGCGATTCGCGATCCGGTCGTAGACCCCGCGGAACTCGGTGCCGGAGCCGATCGGCCAGTCGAGCGGGATCGCGTCGATCTTGAGCACCGCCTCGATCTCGGCCATCAGGTCGAGCGGGTCGCGGCCATGCCGGTCCATCTTGTTCACGAACGTGAAGATCGGGATGTGGCGCAGCCGGCAGACCTCGAACAGCTTGCGCGTCTGCGCCTCGACGCCCTTCGCCGCGTCGATCAGCATCACCGCCGAGTCGGCCGCGAGCAGCGTGCGATAGGTGTCCTCGCTGAAGTCGCGGTGCCCCGGCGTGTCGAGGATGTTCACGCGGTACCGGAGCACGGGCAGGGTGCCCGCGCGATCATCGGACCGGAGCGCGGGTAGGGTGCCCGCGCGATCACCGGACGGGCTCCAATCGAAGTGCATCACCGAGCTCGACACCGAGATGCCGCGCTGCTTCTCGAGCTCGAGCCAGTCACTCGTCGCGTAGCGCGCAGCGCGCTGCGCGCGCACCGCGCCGGCCTCGCGCACGGCGCCACCGAACAGCAGCAGCTTCTCGGTCAGGGTCGTCTTGCCGGCGTCCGGGTGCGAGATGATCGCGAACGTGCGGCGCCGTTCGACTTCGCTCGCCACGCGCCGCGCGCCGCCGTCCATGCCGCGTTGATACCGGAAAGGCGCGCCGGATCAAGGCCTTCCGAGGTCCGGCCGATCTCCGGGAAGGCGCCCGCTGAGGCGCGAGGCGGAGCGGATGGCGGCGGTGGCGCGCATGGCGCGCGGCTGGGTCGAGTTCGTGGACGGCCTCGTGCCGGCGACGCTGCACCGCGCGGACCCGATCGTGCTCCGGCGCGCCCGGGTGATCGTGTTCAACACCGCGGTCATGGTCTCCTACTGCCTGGTGCGGGTGGGGATCGAGTTCTCGCTGGAGCCGGTGTCGCGCGCCTGGCAGACGGCGACGCCGCTCTTGCTCGGCTGCGCGGGCGGCGTCGCACTCACCGTGTGGCTGTGGCGGCGCGGTGACACCGACCGCGCCGCGCGCTTCGGGATGTGGATTGTGGTGGCGGTCGCCGTCGCGTTCTCGATCGCGAAGGGCGGGCTGCGCTCGCCCGGGCTGGTCTGGTTCACGGTGATTCCGGTGCTCGCGCGCGCCTGCGCGGGCCGCCGCAGCGTGCTGACCAGCACCGCGCTCGTGCTGGCGTTCCTGGTCGCCTGCGGCGCGCTCGAGCTGCTGGGCGTGAGCCTGCCCGACCCGCCGGTCGGCTTCCGGCTCGAGATCGAGCGCGCGGTCGCGCTGTTCGCGGCGACCGTGCTCTCGGCAGGGATCGTCTACATGCACGGCGTCTTCGAGGAAGAGGCGCAGCGCGCGCTGGTCGCTGCGCGCGACGCCGCGACCTCGGCGAGCCGCGCCAAGAGTCTGTTCGTCGCGAACGTGAGTCACGAGATCCGCACGCCGATGACCGCGATCCTGGGCTACACCGACGTGCTCGCGGAGCCCGAGCTCAGCGAGGCCGAGCGGCGCGACGCGATCGAGACACTGCGCCGAAACGGGCACCACCTGCTCGCGCTGATCAACGACATGCTGGACCTCTCGAAGATCGAGGCCGGCGGGCTCGAGGTCCGGCGCAGCGAGACGTCGCCGATCTCGGTGGCGCAGCACGTCGTCGCGCTGCTGCGCGAGCGCGCGCGCGCGAAGGGCCTGTCGCTCGAGCTCGAGCTTGGCGCGGACGTGCCGAGCGCGATCTTCAGCGACGCTCTGCGCCTGCAGCAGGTTTTGGTCAACCTGGTCGGGAACGCGATCAAGTTCACGGAGCAGGGCGGGGTACGCCTTTCTGTGTCGCACCGGCCGTCGCCGATCGGTGGCCAGGGCCAGATCGCCTTCGAAGTGATCGACTCCGGCATCGGCATCGCGCCGGCCGACCGCGAGCGCGTGTTCGCGCCGTTCTCGCAGGCCGACCCGTCGGAGTCACGGCGCTACGGCGGCACGGGCCTCGGGCTCGCGATCTCGCGCGGACTCGCGCAGCAGCTCGGCGGCAAGCTCGAGCTCGAGAGCGAGGTTGGCCGCGGCTCGACGTTCCGCCTGCGCCTTCCGATCGGGGTCTCCGACGGAGCGGCGGCCACGGCGCCGCCGCCGTTCGACACCGCGCTGCTGGCGGGCGACTCCGCGCAGCCGGTCACCCTTCGATCGCTGCGCGGGCGCGTGCTGGTGGCGGAGGACGGGCCGGACAACCAGCGCCTGATCGGGCGGGTACTGACTCGCGTCGGGCTCGAGGTCACGATCGCGGGCGACGGCCGCACCGCGATCGACACGGCGCTCGCCGCCGAGCGCGACGGCCGCCCGTTCGGCGCCGTCCTGATGGACATGCAGATGCCCGAGCTCGACGGCTACGCCGCGACTCAGGCACTGCGCGACGCAGGCTTCGCGCGCCCGATCATCGCGCTCTCCGCTCACGCCATGACCGAGGACCGAGAGCGCTGTCTCGGCTGCGGCTGCGACGCCTTCGCGGCCAAGCCGATCGACCGCCGCGCGCTGCTCGAGCTGCTCGCGGAACACCTCGCGAAGCCCTAACCCTTCCTGCGCAATCGAGAGGGGGTGTGGCGTGAGACTGGCGGGCAAGGTCGCGCTGATCACCGGCGCGGGCAGCGGTATCGGGCGCGAGACGGCGATCCTGTTCGCGAGCGAGGGCGCGGCGATCGCGGTCGCGGACGTGAACGCGCCGGCGGGCGAGCGCACGGCCGGCGAGATCCGCGGCGCGGGCGGGCGCGCGATCGCCGTGCGCGCCGACGTGTCGCAGGGCGCCGAAGCGCGCGCAATGGTCGAGGCGGCGGAGCGCGAGTTCGGCCGGCTCGACGTGCTGATGAACAACGCCGGTATCTCGCACATCGACGACAACGGCGCGGTCGACACGGACGAGGCCGTCTGGGACCTGACCATGGCGGTCAACGTGCGTGGCGTGTTTCTCGGCTGCAAGTACGGGATTCCCGCGCTGCGCCGGGCGGGCGGCGGCTCGATCATCAACGTGGCGTCGTTCGTCGCGCTGCTCGGCGCGGCGACGCCGCAGCTCGCCTACACCTCGAGCAAGGGCGCGGTGCTCGCGATGTCGCGAGAGCTCGCGGTGATCCACGCGCGCGAGAAGATCCGCGTGAACGCGCTCTGCCCCGGGCCGCTGCGCACGGAGCTGCTGATGAAGTATCTCGACACCGAGGCCAAGCGGCAGCGCCGGCTGGTGCACGTGCCGATGGGGCGTTTCGGCGAAGCCGTCGAGATCGCGCGCGCCGCGCTCTGGCTCGCGTCGGACGAAGCCTCCTTTACGACCGGCTCGACGTTCCTGGTCGACGGCGGAATCACCGCGGCCTATGTGACTCCAGAGTGACTGCTAGTATCTGGTCGACGGCGTTCGCTGGCCGAAGCTGAGATAGGCGATCCGGCGGAAGCCGAGATCCATGTCCGGCGCCAGCGTGCGCACGAGCCGATCGCCCGCGATCTCGAACTCGGGCAGCGCGGCGAGGTTCGCGCGCAGCGAGTCCTCTAGCGGCTGGCGCAGCTCGACCTCGATCTCGTGCGGCGCGGCCTGGTCGCGGTACGCCGGCAGCTCGCCGCGCATGGCCCGCGCGACGGCGCGCTGCGCGCCCGACCGGATCGAGTCACGCGCGCGCGCCGGCGGGATCACGTCGCCCGAGACGTTCGAGAGCGCGCGCTTCACGCACACCGCCTCGATCCAGGGCGCGCGCTTCGCGAGCTCCGCGCAGACGATCTGATCGCCAGACACCATGCCGACGGGCACGCCGAGCTCGCCCGCGCGGATGGTCATGATCTCGGACTCACCCACCGGCGCGCCGCCGACGCGCACTTCGCGGAAGCGGTCGTACGAGACGGTGTGCGCCATGATTCCGGGGAACGAGCCGGCGCGCGCGTGGTGGCCGACGAAGAGCACGACGCCGGTCTGCGCGCCGAGTCCCGCCATCGTCGTGGCCGTCGGCCGCCCGGCGCCGCGCACGACGCGGCAGCGCGGGTCGATCTCGTCGAGCACCAGGTCACAGAGCTCCTCGACGCCGTGATTCTCCTCGACCACGACCTCGCCCGCCCCGGCGGCGAAGGCGCCGGCGATCGCGGCGTTCGCGTCGGCCGTCATGAAGCGGCGGTTGCGCTGGAAATCCATGCCGGCCGAGATCACGTCGGCCCAGCGCACCAGGCCCGAGATCCCCTCCATGTCGACCGAGATCCAGACTTTCACGGCTTGTACGCGACGCAGTCGATCTCGACGAACGCGCCGAGCGCGAGCGCCGAGCAGCCGACGGTGATGCGCGCGGGCGGCTCGCTCGGGAAGAACTCGAGATACGCCTCGTTCATCTCGCCGAAGCGTGCCATGTCGGTGACGAAGACGTTCACCTTCACCACGTCGGCGAGATCCGCGCCCGCCGCCCGGAGGATCGCGCGGATGTTCTCGAGAGTCTGTCGCGTCTCGGCCTTCGCGCCGCCGGCGACCAGCTCGAACGAGCCGGGCTTGGTGCCGAGCGTGCCCGCGACGAAAATGAACCCGCCGGCGCGGGTCGCGTGGGAAAAGGCGCGCAGCTTGCCGAGCTCGGGGACGTTCAGCTTCGAGATTTCGGGCATGCGAAGGCGATGATACCATCGCCGGTCATGAAGCTCGCCGGAGTGCACCACGTCTCGCTGAACGTCGACGACGCCGAGAAGACAGGCCGCTTCTACACCGAAGTGCTCGGGCTCGAAGTGCTGCCGCGCCCGGACTTTCCGTTCAAGGGTCTGTGGCTGCGCGCCGGCGGCCAGGAGATCCACCTGATCGAGGTGAAGGACCACCGCGTTCCCGGCGGCGAGCACTTCGCGTTCCGGGTCGACGACATCGAGGCCGTCTGCCGCGAGCTCGAGGAGCGTGGGGTCAAGGTGAGTCGGCCGATGGACGTGCCCGGCGCCGGCCGCCAGGCGTTCCTGCGCGATCCGGCCGGCAACCTGCTCGAGCTGAACCAGCCGCGGAGCGCCCGCTGATGCGCGCGCTCCGGGTGGCGTGTCTCGTCGCCGCGCTCGCGTTCGCGGGACGGGCTTCGGCGCACGCGATCCTGGTCGGCTCGCAGCCGAAGGAAGCCGCGGAGGTCGCGGGCCCCGACGTCGACGTCTCACTCGAGTTCAACAGCCGGATCGACGCATCGCGCTCCAGCTTGCAGCTCGCGCGCGATGGCGGGCAGTCACAGCCGCTTCCGCTCGCCGAGGCCGCGGCGCCGAACGTGCTCACGGCGAAGGCCTCGGGTCTCGCGCCCGGCGACTACCGGCTGCGCTGGCAGGTGCTCTCGGTCGACGGCCACGTCTCGCGCGGGAACATGAATTTCAAAGTGCGCGCGCCGTAGGCGGGGCGTGGCGCTCTTCGTCGACTTCTTCGGCTACCTCTCGGTGGTCTTTCGCGGCTGCACCCTGGCCGCGCAGGCGCTCGCGATCGGCGGCGTCGCGTTCACGATCGCGGTGGCGCGCCCGCGCGCACCGCGGCTCGGCGACGCCGGCTACACCATGCTGCGTCGCTGCCGGATCGGCGTCGCGTGCGCGTCGCTCGGGCTCGCGGTCTTCGCGCTGCTCTCGCTCGGCTCGGATCTCGCGGCGCTGATCGAGCTGCTCGGGCTGCAGACGGCGGACCCGCTGAACGCCGCCTTCGTGCGCGCGGGCCTGGTGCAGGCGGGGGCCGGGCTCGCGCTCGCGGCGATCGCGCTGGGCCGACCCAACGCGCCGGCGCCCCTCTTGCTCGCGCCTGCGCTCGTGATGCTCGCAGCGTCGGTGGCGACGAGTCACGCGGTTGCGCGGCTCGACCACCAGTGGCTGCTCGGCGCGGTGACCTTCGTGCACGAAGGCGCGGCGTGCACGTGGATCGGCGCGCTGCCGTATCTGCTCGCGGCGCTGTCGCTGCCGATCGAGGGCAAGGAGCTGCACCCGCTCGCGCGCCGCTTCCACGGGCTCGCGACGGTCAGCGTCGGCACCTTGCTCGCGGGCGCGGCGGCGCTCTCGTACGCGTACGTCGGCGCGCTCGACGGGCTCTACGGCACGGCGTACGGAGTCATGGTCGCCGTGAAGGGCGCCATGGCGGCCACCTTGCTGCTGCTCGGCTTCATGAACTCGCGCCGGGTCGAGAGACTGAAGGACGATCCGGAGGGGCCGCTGCTGGCGCTGCGCCGCTTCACCGAGATCGAGGTCGGCATCGGACTCACGGTGTTCCTGGCGACCGCGTCACTGATCTCGGTGCCGCCGGCCGTCGATCTGCGCGAGGGGCGACTCACGCTCGCGGAGCTCGGCGCGCGCATGACCCCGACCTGGCCGCGACTCACGAGCCCCGAGCACTCCGAGCTCGCGCTGCAGATCCTGCAGGCGAAGCTGGACGCGGCGGCCGCGGCGGAAGGCGACAGCGCAGCGCCCGCCTACGTTCCGGGAGCCGGAACGCCGCCGCCGTATACCGCGACCGACGTCGCCTGGTCCGAGTACAACCACCACTGGGCGGGCATGTTCGTGCTCGCGATCGGCCTGCTGGCGCTCGTCGAGCGCATCTTCCGCGCGCGCTGGGCCCGCAGCTGGCCGCTCTTGTTCGCGGCGCTGGCGGTGTTCCTGCTGATCCGCTCCGACCCGGAGGCCTGGCCGATGGGCAGCATCTCGTTCTGGGCGAGCTTCCGCGAGCCGGAGGTCGCGCAGCACCGGGTGTTCATGCTGCTGATCACGATCTTCGCGTTCTTCGAGTGGGGCGTGCGCACGGGCCGCACGCGCTCGCCGCGCGCGGCGCTGGTGCTGCCGATCCTGTGTGCGGCGGGCGGGGCGATCCTGCTGACTCACTCGCACGCGCTCGGCAACGTGAAGGAAGAGCTGCTGATCGAGTACACGCACGCGCCGCTGGCGCTGTTCGGCCTCGCCGCGGGCTGGTCGCGCTGGCTCGAGGTGCGGCTGCCCGGCACCCGCGCCGCGCGCCGGGCGTCGTGGATCTGGCCGGTTTCCTTCGCGCTGGTCGGGGTACTCTTGATCCTCTATCGGGAGGCATGACATGCACGATCTCGTGGTGCGCGGCGGCACGCTGGTCGACGGCACGGGCGCGCCGGCGCGCAGCGCCGACGTGGCGGTGACGGGCGGTCGCATTGCCGAGATCGGGCGAGTCACGGGCGCGGCGCGCCGCGAGATCGATGCGGACGGACTCGTCGTGACTCCGGGGTTCGTCGACATCCACACCCACTACGACGGCCAGGCGACCTGGGACCCGCAGCTCACGCCCTCGTCCTGGCACGGGGTGACCACGCTGGTGATGGGCAACTGCGGCGTCGGCTTCGCGCCGGTGCGCCCCGGCCAGCACGAGTTCCTGATCGGGCTGATGGAGGGCGTCGAGGACATTCCCGGCGCCGCGCTGCACGAAGGGATCCAGTGGGAGTGGGAGACGTTCCCCGAGTATCTCGACGCGCTCGCGCGCAGGAGATTCGCCGTCGACCTCGGCACCCAGGTTCCGCACGGCGCCGTGCGCGCCTACGTGATGGGCGAGCGCGGCGCGCGGAACGAGCCCGCGAGCGCGGCCGACATCGAGGCGATGGCGGCGCTGGTGCGCGGCGGACTCACTGCGGGCGCGCTCGGCTTCTCGACCTCGCGCACGATCGTGCACCGCGCGATCACCGGCGAGCCGGTGCCGGGCACTTTCGCGGCCGAGGACGAGCTGTTCGGGATCGGGCGCGTCTTGGGCGAGCTCGGGCGCGGAATCTTCGAGGTCGCGGGCGCGGGGGCGGCGGGCGAGGACATCGCCGGTCCGCTGCGCGAGATGGACTGGATGCGCCGTCTCTCGGCCGAGATCCGGCGCCCGGTCACGTTCGCGATGCTGCAGTTCGACGCCGCGCCCGAGCTGTGGCGCGAGCTGCTCGAGCTCTCGGCCGCGGCGGTGCGCGAGGGTGCGCAAGTGTTTCCGCAGGTCGCGGGCCGGCCGTTCGGCCTGTTGCTCGGACACCAGACCAAGATCCACCCGTTCTCGGGCCGGCCGACGTTCGAGTCACTCCGCGAGCTGCAGTTCGACGAGCGCATCGCGCGGCTGCGCGACCCCGAGGTGAAGCGGCGGATTCTCGCCGAGGGGCGCGCGGCGCCGTCGATGCTCGGCGCCCTGTACGGCAAGACCTTTCCGATCGGCGATCCGCCCGACTACGAGCCGCCGTACGAGGCGTCGCTCGAGGCGATCGCGGCGCGCGCCGGCCGCGACGTCGAGGATCTGCTCTACGACCGCCTGCTCGAGAAGGACGGCCGCGAGTTACTGCTCGTGCCCGTGCTGAACTACAGCCAGCTGTCGTGCGAGCCGATCCGCGAGATGCTGCTCCATCCGCGCGCGGCGCTCGGGCTCGGCGACGGCGGCGCGCACTGCGGGATCATCTGCGACGCGAGCATTCCCACCTTCATGCTCACCCACTGGGTGCGCGACCGGACGCGCGGCGCGCGCCTGCCGCTCGAGCTCGTCGTGAAGCGCATGACTCACGACACGGCGGAGCTCTACGGTCTCTGCGACCGCGGCACGCTCGAGGTCGGCGCGAAGGCGGACCTGAACGCGATCGATCTCGACTCCCTGCGCCTGGAGCCGCCGCGCATGGCGTACGATCTGCCCGCGGGCGGCGCACGCTTCCTGCAGCGCGCGCGGGGCTACGCCGCGACGATCGTCTCGGGCGAGGTGGTGGCGGAACGCGACGAAGCCACCGGCGCGCTGCCCGGCCGCTTGATCCGCGCAAACTGACTCGACTCAGCGCTCGAAGCCCAGCGCGGCGGAGCGGTCCTCTGACTCGAGCGCGAGGTGCGTGCCGTCCACGCGGATCCGCGTCACCACCGCGAGAACGGCGAGGAACGCGTCCTCCTGCGCCATCAGCTCCGGCGGGCCGGCCATGCGCGTGGTGGCGAACGCGGGCGGAGTCCAGGTGAAGTGACTCGCGTCGACCGTCTGGTAGGTGCCGGAGAAGCGGTTGAGCGTCGCCCCGCCTTCGACCTTCCCGTCGAGGTGGAAGGTCACCGTCGCGCTGGAGCCCGGCACGAGCGCGAGCGCACGGTGCTCGCGGACCAGCCTCACGAGCTTCCACTCGACGTCCTGCCACGGCAACGGCCCCGCGCTCGCGGCGCGCGCACCGAGCTCGCGGGTCCGCACGTCCGTCATGCGAATCTCGCAGTCGCGAGTCACATCGCCCGCGCCGGTGCCCGACGCGAGCTGCGCGCCCGCGAAGGCGCAGTTCGCTTCGCGGTACGCGATGAACGCCTTCTGACTGGCCGCGAGCGCGGCACCGGCGCGGGCGCCGCTGGAAACCGCGTCGAGCTCCAACATCCGGCGCTCGGCGGCGCTGAGCGCGCTCGCGAGCGCCGACTCACTCTCCGCGACGCGGCGCTCGAGGCAGGCGCTCACCGCCAGCCGATCGCGGGACGCCGCATAGCAGGCCTCGAGCGGCGTCTTCGCGCGCGCCGACCCGGCCGCCAGGGCGATGCCCACGAGCGCCGTCCATGTGAGCCTCATGGCGCCATCTTCGCACGCGATCTCGGCGACTTGTCGGTACCATGCGCGGGTCGCATGTCGCATCTCAGGGAATTCGCTCCCAAGCGTTGGCTCGCAACGGCGCTGGCGTTCGCCACGTGCGCTTGTCTCGCTTCCGCCGCGCGCGCGCAGGACCTCGAGCCGCGCGCCTATTCCGAGGTTCCGGTCGGGTTGAACTTCGCGATCGCGGGCTACGGCTACACGAACGGCGAGGTGTCGGCGCCCGCGAGCGTGCCGCTGACGAACGCGAGCGTCGAGGGCAATGGCGCGGTGCTCGCCTACGCGCGCTCGATCGACGTGTTCGGTGACTCGGGCAAGATCGACATGGTGCTCCCCTGGGGTGGCGTCTCGGGCTCGGCCGCATTTCTCGTGCCGGCGCCGGGGACCAGCAATCCACTCGAGATCCCGCGCTCGCGCCGCGTGACCGGCTTCGGCGATCCTTCGCTGCGCATCTCGGTCAATCTGTACGGCGCGCCCGCGATGTCACTCGAGGAGTTCGCCGACTACAAGCAGAACGTGATCGTCGGCGCGAGCCTGCAAGTGACTGCTCCGCTCGGCCAGTACAGCGCCGACAAGCTGCTCAACGTGGGCACCAACCGCTGGACCTTCAAGCCGGAGGTCGGGATCTCGAAGTCGTGGGATCCGCTGATCCTCGAGCTCATGGTCGCCGCGCGCATCTACACCAACAACGGCGACTTTCTCGAGGGCGTGAGGCGCGTCCCGGAGATCCCCGCCGATGGGAAGAACCGGCTCGAGCAGGATCCTGTCTTCTCTGCGCAGGCGCACGTGATCTACCCGTTCCGGAGGGGGATCTGGGGCGCCCTCGACTTCACGTACTACGAAGGCGGCGAGACGACGGTCAACGGCTTCCCGACTCACAACGCCGTCGCCAACACCCGCGTGGGCGGCACGCTCGCGTTCCCCGTGAACCGCTACAACTCGATCAAGATCTACGGCAGCACGGGAGTCACCGAGCGCACCAAGAGCAACTTCGATCTGATCGGGATCGGCTGGCAGGTGAGGTGGGGGGCGGGGTTGTGAGGGTCGCAGCGCACTCTTTCCTTGCGCCCTCAGGAACTCTACCGTCGCTCGTCCGTAGGGTGTTGGGCAACTACCCAGTCAGGAAGGAGCGAGAAGTGGTCGCGATTCGAGCTGCAATCGCCTGTGTCGCGGTCATCTGCGCGTGCGCGCTGCTTGCGGCCAGCGCTCGCGCTCAGAGCGACAGGCCCGACGCGACGGTCGAGTTCAGCGGCGGCTCGGTTGCCGCCGGCATCGGCTGGACCTGGGGAAGCGGCACGGTCATGTACAAAGGTGAGAAGTATCCGATCACGGTCGACGGTCTCTCGGTCGGCTCGGTCGGGGCGGCGAGCGTGATGGGGTCCGGAGGCGTCTTCGGCTTGAGCAAGATCGAGGACATCGAGGGCATCTATACGGCGGCGACCGTCGGAATCGCGATCGGCGGCGGAGCCAGCCCGGTCGCCATGAGCAATCAGAAGGGCGTCAAGATCGACGGCATCACCACCAACCAGGGCCTGAAGGTGTCGTTCGCGGCCGGCGGCGTGACGATCAAGCTCAAGAAGAAGTGAGTCGCGCTCTCGCGCGCCGCGCGCTGTGCCGAGCGCGCCACAGGGCCGCGACCGCGACCAGCCCAGCGGCGAGCGTCGACAGGCCCGTGGGCTCGGGCACGACGGTCACGCCTTGCGCGACGAAGGCCGCGTTTTCCTTCAGGATCTCGCCCGACGACGGCGCGGACGAGACACTGCTCACGAGAGCGCGCTGGAAGATGAATTCGAGATCGGGCTTCGTCTCGGAGAGCACGTTCTGGTAGACGAGCAGCGTGGCGGAGGCGAACGGATTCGCGCTGATCGCCGCGAGCAGCAGCGCGGAGGAGGTCGAGTCCACCGTCTTCAGCACCGAGAACCCGTTCCCGGAGAGCAGGATCGAGTCGACCGCGATCACCCCTGGGTGGCCCGGCGCGGAGCTCTCGCCGCTGAGCCCGGACAGCTCGAGGAAGAGCGACAGCGTCGGGGAGAGAGTCGCGAAGGCGACCCGCTCGCCGGGGTCGGACCCGAGCGTCACCGGGGTGATGCTCGAGATGAGCGCGGTGTGCAGCACCAGGGACGCGTCGGGCTGTGAGTCGGTCAGCACGTCGTCGTAGAAATACAAAGTCGCGCTGCTGAATGGGTTCGCGGTGACCTCGGCGGTCGACAGGGCGAGCGAGGTCGAGTCGATCCGCTTGGTGATCGAGAAGCCGTTCGGGTCCAGGAGCAGCGGGTCGATCGCGATCGCGTTCGTGAGGCTGGGCGGCGTGCTCTCGCCCGCGACTCCCTCCAGCTTCATGTAGGACGACACGTCGCTCGCGCGCGCGACTGCCGACAGGGACAGCGCCAGCGCCAGCGCAACGACCGGGAACGCCTTGGGATGCATCGAGTTCCTCCTCTGCGCAGGATGCGTGACTCGATGCTACGCCCGTTGGGCCCCGGCCGGTGCAAAAGTCACGACGGCGATTCCGCCGCGGGCGCGAAGTCGCCGGCAACCGCAGGCAGAAGCACTGGACGGAAGAGGCGGACTTGGAAGTCCGGGCGGCCGGCGCCGTGGGGAGGAACGCCGACCGCTCGGACTTCCCAGGAGCAGCCCTAGGCGGGGTGCGGCGCGGTCTCGCGCCGGACGCCGTGGGTCGCCCCCGTCTGGAAGTGCGGTGCCGGATATGGATCGTCCGGATAGGCGAGGCCGCCGAACTCCGGCACGTCCAACCCCTCGAGCTCCACCTCGGCGCTCACGCGCATCGAGCGGATCGAGTTCACGACCTTGAAGAGCACGAAGGTCGCTCCGAAGGCCCAGACCGCGCACACGCTCGCGCCGATCAGCTGGACGAGGAACTGCTGCGTGTCTCCGTGGAGCAGGCCAGTCACTCCCTGGCCCGCGTTGCCGAGATAGCTTGCCGCTCCGACGCCGTTCCAGCCGGCGCCGTAGGTGCCGTCCGCGAAGATGCCGAGGGAAACGCCGCCGAGCAGCCCGCAGTAGCCGTGCACCGAGATCGCGCCGCAGGGATCGTCGACCTTCAGCACGTGATCGTTGAAGAGCACGCCGACGCAGACGAGCAGTCCGGCGAGGATGCCGATCACGACGGCCGAGGTGGGACTCACGAACGCGCAGGGCGCGGTGATCGCCACCAGGCCCGCCAGCATGCCGTTGCAGGCCATCGAGATGTCGGGCTTCCCGAAGCGGAAATACCAGAACAGCATCGCGGCGGCCGCTCCGAAGATCGCGGCCAAGTTCGTGTTGATGGCGATCACCGAGATGCGCAGATCGGTAGCGCCGAGCGTCGAGCCGGGGTTGAAGCCCATCCACCCGAACAAGAGGATGAACGTGCCGGTCACGACGAACACGATGTTGTGTGCCGGAAAGGCGTTGACCTTGCCGTCCGGTCCGTACTTTCCGAGCCGTGGACCCAGGATCACCGCGAGCGCCATCGCCGAGAAGCCGCCGACGGCGTGCACGACGGTGGATCCCGCGAAGTCGACGTAGCCGTGACCGAGGCCGATGGTGTTCCCGAGCTGAGACAGCCAGCCGCCGCCCCAAACCCAGCAGCCGAAGACCGGGTAGAGGATCGCGCCCATGGCGAGCTCGGCGAGCACGAACGCGCCGAACGTGATTCGCTCGCAGATCGCGCCGACGATGATGTATCCCGCGGTCTCCATGAAGACCACTTCGAACAGAGTGAGCACGTTCACGCCGGCGTCGTACGCGGGACCGGACAGGAAGAAGCCATTACCGCCGAGGAAACCCCAGAAGCCGTCCCCGAGCAGGAACGAGTTCAAGGTCGGGGTCCCTCCCAGGTTTCCGGGAGCGGCGTTCACCGCGGTGGCGCCGAACTGGAAGGCGAATCCGCAGGCGTAGTATCCGATGAACGCGACCACGTACGCGGCGAAGTTCAGCATCATCAGATGGGCCGCGTTCTTCTTGCGCACCAGACCGCAAGTCAGCAGCGCGAAGCCGGCCTGCATGAAGAGAACCAGGTATCCGGTATTCAGCGTCCAGCCGAAGTTGGTCGCGATCCGGACGTGACCGACGGAGTCAGCGAGCTTCAGCGCGAGCGGCTCCTTCTCGGCAAGCGCCTGGAAGTCATCGAAGGCCTTCTTCTTGTCCGCGTAGTCGGAGGCCGTCTTGTCGGTCGGCTCCGTGACCATGAACGCGTTGCCGCCGGCGTCCTGCGCGTTGGTCCGGTCGCCCGTGACGATCCCGGCCGGATCGGGCTTGGGATCGTCGGCGCGCGCGACTCCAGAGAGCGCCGAGAGCGCCGCGGCCAGAGACCAGACCAGGGCGGCTCGCGCGCACGGATGCAGCGGGCGGCGAGTTGGAAGGGGCGTCATCGGTCGTCTCCTCGGGAGAGCCGCGCTCGCTCGTTCTCCTAGCGCCCAGCCCATCCCACAACGGTGTTTGCCGGACGCGTTGAGCAACATCAGTGCCGGCCTCGCGACCGGCGGAGCGCTGCGGACGGAGATTTCGCGATGATCCGATGCATAGTTCTTTAGCACTATGTGAATACGATCTAGGCACATATTGATCAGCCGACAGAGATTAGATCTACACGTCGATATCGCTGCTACCTTCGCCGGCCGGAGCCTTGCAAGAGAGTGAGGAGATGAGCGAGCCGCGAGGGATCGTGTGCGTGGTCGACGACGACGAGTCGGTGCGCGAGGCGATCGCGAGCCTGGTCCGGTCAGTGCGCCTCGACGTCCGCACCTTCGAATCCGCCCAGGAGTTCTTGGCCGCGGGGCGCATCGACGCGCCCACCTGTCTGGTTCTCGATGTCCGCCTGCCCGGCTCGAGCGGGCTCGACCTGCAGCGCGATCTCCGGGCGCGGGGCGCCACCGTGCCCACCGTCTTCCTGACCGGGTACGGCGACGTGCCGATGACGGTGCGCGCCATGCGCGACGGCGCGATCGAGTTCCTGATCAAGCCGTTTCGCGACCAGGATCTGCTCGATGCCATCCAGCAGGGGCTCGAGCGGAGTCGCGGCGAGCGGCGCGAGCAAGCGGAGCTCTCCGAGCTGCGGCAGCGCCGCGAGTCACTCACCCCGCGCGAGCGACAGGTCATGGCCGCAGTCGTGGGCGGGCTGCCGAACAAGAAGATCGCCGCGGAGTTCGGCACGAGCGAAGCGACGATCAAGCTCCAGCGGGGGCAGGTCATGCAGAAGATGCGCGCGGGCTCGCTGCCCGAGTTGGTCAGGCTCGCTGCGCGGCTGTCGGCTTGGGACGCACCTCACTAGGAATCGCCATGCGCTACCTGCAGTCGGCATTGCTGGTCGGCGCGGCGCTGGCGCTCGCGCTCGTGCTCGGGCCGTATCTCCCTTACCCGTTCCTGTTTCCCTTCCTCGCCAGCGTGATGGCGAGCGCTTGGTTCGGTGGGCCCTTGCCGGGTCTGTTTGCGGTGTTTCTATCGAGCGCCGTCGTCGACTACTTCTTCATCCCGCCGATCCACCGGTTCGCGATCTCGTTGCCCGAGCTCCCCTACCTGTGTGCCTTCGTGATCTCCGCGGCGCTGGCGGCGTGGCTGAGCGCGGCGCGCAGGACCGCGGAGGCCTCTCTGCGGCAAGCGCGGGACCAGCTCGAGCTCCGCGTCGAAGAGCGGACCCGCCAGCTGAGACAGTCCGACGAGGCCCTGCGCGCCGCGCAGGCGGAGCTCGCGCACGCCACCCGGGTCATGACGATGGGCGAGGTCGTCGTCTCGATCGCTCACGAGTTCAGCCAGCCCCTGGTCGGCGTCATCACCAATGCGGGCGCCGGCCTGCGCTGGCTGGAGAGTGAGTCGCAGAACGTCGACGAGGCGCGCGCCGCAATGCGGCGCATCCTGCGCGACGGAAACCGCGCGCGCGACGTGCTCGCGCAGGTGCGCTCGCTGATCCGCAAGGCGGAGCCGAAGAAGACCGTGATCGACCTGCACGCCGCGCTCGCGGACGTGATCACGGTGGTCGAGAGCGAGCTGCGGAGACAGCAGGTCTCACTCCGCTTCGAGCCCATGGCCCAGTGGCGCTGGGTCATGGCTGACCGCGTTCAGATCCAGCAGGTGATCCTGAACCTGATGCTGAACGCGATCGAGGGCATGCGTGAGTCGGACGCACGGGCGCGCCAGCTCTGGATCCGCACGCGCGACCACGGTGCCGACGAAATCGCAGTCGCGGTCGAGGACTCCGGGCCGGGCATCGCGCCCGAAGATCGCGAGCGCGTCTTCGACGCCTTCTTCACCACCAAGTCCGACGGGCTCGGCATGGGGCTCTCGATCAGTCGCTCCATCGTCGAGGCTCACAGGGGCC
This sequence comes from Myxococcota bacterium, assembly GCA_044450765.1. Taxonomy (GTDB): domain Bacteria; phylum Myxococcota_A; class UBA9160; order SZUA-336; family SZUA-336; genus VGRW01. The sequence continues at coordinate 27,537 of JBIOJK010000020.1, forward strand.
GCCTGTGGGCCTCGAGCGAGCCGGGTCGCGGCGCGACGCTTCAGTTCACGCTGCCGGTCGCGAGCTCGAGTCCCGAGGACGAGCGCTAGCGGAGCTCCGCTCGATAGCGCCCGAGCTGCTCTCTGAGTCGCGACGCGAGCTCCCCTGACTCACCCGCGGCGAGCTCGACTGCGCGCTCCTCCGTGCGCACCGCGTCCTCTCGGAGTCCCGAGAGCCACTCGGCCGCGGCGCGCGTGTGCAGGATCGCGGGGTCGCGCTCGCCGCTCTCGCTGGCCGCGGCGCGCGCATGCGCGAGCGCCTCGGCGAGCGATTGCGGATCTCCGCTCGAGAGCAGGAGCTGCGCGAGCTCGACGTGGAGCAGGGCCGAGTCGGGGAGTGACTCGAGCGCGCGCCGCAGCGCCGCCTTGGCTCCCTCGAGGTCGCCGCGCGCGACGCGGGCGCGCGCCAGCGCGAGCTGTCCGATCTCGAAGCGCGGCTCGAGTGCGACCGCGCGCGCGTAGTGGTCGAGCGCGGCGTCGGCCTCGCCGAGGCGATCGAGCGCCAGCGCCAGATCGTAGTGGGCGCGCGCATTCTCCGGATCGAGCGCGAGGGCGCGGCGGTAGGCGGCGGCCGCCTCGCGGTATGCGCCGACTTCGGCGTGCGCAATGCCCAGGTTCACGATGCCCTGCGCGAGCTCCGGCCTCGCAGTGACCGAGCTCTGCCAGAGCCCGACCGCGGTCGCGTAGTCGGCGTTGCGCGCGAAGGTCGCGCCGCCGAACGCAATTGCCAGCGCCGCGGCCGCGAGCTCCCCCGCGCGCCGAGTGAGTCGCTGCTGCGGAGCCGGGCCGCGTTCCGCGGCGCGCCTTCCGATCTCGAGCGCGAGCCCGACGCCGAGTGACACGAGCGCGGCGAGCGGCAGATACATGCGCCGCTCCGCCGCGACCTCCGTCGCGATCGGCACGAAGCTCGACGTCGGCGCGAGCAGCAGGAAGAACAGGACCGCGGGGCAGCCCAGACGGGGGGCGCGCGCGAACAGCGCGAGCGCGCCGGCAAGCGCGCCGGCGACCAGCAGCCCGGGAAGGAGCCACTCGTCGAGCGCGATCGCATGGACGGGCCCGTAGTAGATCGCGAGGGGATGCGGCCAGACGGCCAGGCGCAGATAGTGCGCGACGGCGACGAGCTGGTTTTGCGCGTAGTCGAGCGGGCTCACGCGGACGCCGAAGCCGGCGCTCGCGGAGCGCGGCGCCATCAGCAGAAGCGCGAGCAGGATGCCCCAGGTGGCCGCGAGCGCGGCGTGGAACCAGCGCTCCTTCGCCAGCAGCTCGCGCCAGCTCCCATACAGGTACGCGCGTTGCCACAGCAGCACCGCGATCGGCGCGGTCACCATCGATTCCTTGCACAGCATGCCGAGCGCGCAACACAGAACCGCGACGCCGCGCCGCCCGTGCGCCGCCGCGCACAGCGCGCCCAGGGTGAACGTGCCGAGCAGGAGCTCGGTCCGCTGCGTGAGGTAGTCGACGGCCTCCGTGTTCAGCGGGTGCAAAGTCCACAGCAGCGCGCCCGCGAACGCCGCCCGAGCGGAGAGCTGAGTGCGCAGCAAGCCCAGCAGCAGGACGCCGTTCAACAGGTGCAGGGCGAGGTTCGTGACATGGTAGACCCCGACGTCGAGCCCGCCGACGGCGTGACACAGCGCCAGGGTCAGAGTCACCACGGGTCGCCCCGACAGGGAGCTCTGCGGGTCCAGCGACAGCCAGCGCGCAGGCGGCCAGAGCGCGCGGATGTTCGGGTTGTCCCGGATCGACAGCAGGTCGTCGAGCACGAACGGACCGGCGAGCGAGTTCGCGTACGCGAGCGCCCCGAGCACGACCAGCGCCAGCGCGGCCAGCCACGGCGGCGGCGGCGCGCGCCGACTCAACCGCCACTCACGGCGCGCGCCCGAGTCGCGACACTCTTCTGTGTCGAAGGCGAGGTGCCGAGGCCACGGGCCTGTGATCCAAACGAAGTCCCTCGAGAGGAGTGAGTCAGTTGCGCGACGCGCGGCTCTGGCGCGGCCGCACGAGCCGTGATGCATAACGGCCCGTCAGCCGGAGCGCGCGGACGCCGTAGTACAGCGGATGAAGCACTCGAGGGAGCGCGACGGCCGCTCGGTCGAGCTCATTGGGTTGCGCATAGCGCCGCGCGATGTGGAAGAGGTAGCGGACCTGTTCGCGCGGCCCCTCGGCGAGCACCTGGTGGAAGCGGAATCTCGCGATGTCGTCGTGTCGCGTCCAGGCACCGGCCAGGAGCTCGTCCCTGACTCGAGTCGCCAGCTCGCGAATCGAGACGTCCTCTCGTGCGCGGGACAGCACGTCGTCGGGAACCGGCGCGGAGAGCATCTCATGAGCTAGGAGCACCCCGAGCCAGAGCATCCGCGAGGCGCGCGCGCTGCTCGCCAGCGAAGTCACGTCCTCCCAATCGAGGGAGCGGTTGAACTCGAGCGTCTCCGCGACGTCGCACACCCAACTCAAACGGTGCCACCAGCTCTTTGAACCATGGACACATAGGTAGACGAGCTCGTCCGCCGCGCGCAGGCAGCGGACCTTGCTCCCGCAGAGGTCGAGCCACTCGTGTCGGCGCCAGGTTCGCTCGACGTCGAGGTCTCCGATGAACGCGCTCGGCATCAGCCTCCGATGCAGATCGATCGCGACAGATCCCTCGGGCGGGATCAGCAAGACCGCGTGGTCGTTGTCTCGCGCATAGCCGCTCGCGCTACCGTCCTCCGCCACCGCTTTGCGATACCCGTTGCGAAGCAGGAGATCGAGCGATGCCGGAAAGGCATGCTCACGCACAAGGATGTCGAGGTCCGACGGCTGCCGCAGAGCGACGTCGCCATACGCTCCGACCGCGAGAGTCGGCCCTTTGAATGGCAGGGCCGGGATGGCGTTCTCCTCGAGCATCGAGATCGTCCGCAAGAGCTGGCGGATCATCGCCGCGCCCCGGTACTGACTCGCGCGGCGGCAGGCTCGGAGCTCCGCGCGAGCGCGACAGGGAAGGGCGTCCGGGCAGACGCGCTCCAACGCACGATGCACAAGTGGCGCGACGCCGTGGTCCCGCGCGACTCGCACCACGCCCGGCCAGTCACTCTCCGCGGCCGCGAGCGAGGCGATGCGCTCGCGTTGCCTTTCCCCCAGGCGGGTGCGCGCGCAAGCGAGGATCAGGTCCACCTTCGTAAGCATACGCCCGCGGCGCCCCTCGACACACTTTCCAATTGATCCTCGCCAGGTTGCGGCGTATAAGCGGACTCGATGGAGACGCAAACTCTCCGCTGGCTGGAAGGAATTTGGCGGTCCGGGGCGCAGCCGGACGGGACTTGGATCGCACTCCGGGGAGGCAGCATGCGGCCAACCCTGTCCGAGGGCGACTGGCTCCGCGTCGAACCGCTCTGCGGCAGAGGCGCTCCCCAGCCGGGGGATGTGGTCGTCACGAAGCTCGGATCGCGCCTCGTCGCACACCGGCTGCTCGAGATACGGGAAGAACAGGCAGTTACGCGCGGCGATGCGTGTCGCGCCAGCGATCCGCCACTCCCAGTCGACTTACTGCTCGGCAGGGTCGTGGAGGTGCGGAGGGGAAGATCCTCCGCCCGATGGTGGCGCGGATCCCGCCGCTTCCTGAGCTGGCTTTGGAGGGAGACATGAGCGAATCCGACCTAGAAAAGACTGCGGTCGAGCACGGGGAAGAAAAGTCGCGGCGCCCCTATGAGCGTCCGGAGATCGTCTGGCGCGAGCCCTACGATCCCGTTTCATTCGGGATCTCCTGCGCCAAGCAGCCGGGGAACCCGTCCTGCGCCACGCTCGTCACGGCCTGAGTTGTGCCCGACGAGAGATTCCGCCCTCCGCTCTCCATGACGATTGGAGGAGAGGAGGTCGCGATCGTAGCCTCCGCGGAGGTGCTCGGCGCGCTCCCTGACTGGCTCGGCCGTTTCGAGATTCCCGGGGTCGCTTCGAGAGAGGGGCGGATCGAGCTCACGGTTCGGGGCCGCGCGGGACACCGCTGGGACGTGTCGGCGCGCCCGGAGCCCGTGCAAGTGCGCGAGTCGGCGCCGGGAGAGATCACCATCGAGGGCGCGGTGAGCGGGCGGTACTCCGTCGCTGCGAGATGCGGGTACGTGGATGACGCCGAGAACGTCGGCGCCGTCGACTGCCTGATGCGACTGGCTCTCTCCGCCGCGCTTCCCGTCGGCGGCGGGCTGCTTCTGCACGGCGCCGCCTTGGTGCGGCCAGATGGGCGTGCCGTCGCGGTCTGCGGGTCGTCGGGAGCCGGGAAGAGCACCGCGGCGCAAGCACTGGGAGCCGCGTGCGACGAGCTGATCGTGCTGCGCCCGGGCGAGAACGGTGTGGAGCTCCTCGCGACTCCGTGGTGGCATGGCTCGCCGCTGCGTCGGCGCTGTGACTCGATCCTGTGTCTCGTGCGGGGGGGCGAGCCTGGGCTCGTGCACCATCGAGGCGGAGGGGCTGCACGAACGCTTGCCCGCCACGTCGTGCGCTACCTCGCGCTCGAGAGTATCGAGCCCGTGATCCTCGAACTCGTCCGTCGTGTCTGCGAGCGCACTTCCGTGGCGACCGTGGCCTGTCCCGAGGGCGACGCCTTCGTTCCGTTCCTCGAGAGGTGGCTCGACGCTGCCGGGGAAGTGGCATGACCAAGGGTGCGCCGGAGCGCTCGCGCTCGACTGCGTGGCAGAGCATCGACGGAGAGATGGTGCTGCTCCGGGTCCGCGCCCGCGAGCTGCTCGGCCTCAACGAAGTCGCGCGGCGGATCTGGGAGCTGGCCGACGGCACGCACGCGGTCGACCAGATCGCCGCGATCATCGCCGCGGAGTTCGACGTGGCGCTCGGGGTAGCGGAAGCGGACACGGCGCGCTTCATCGAGACGTTGATTGGACTCGATGCCCTCCAGCTCCAAGAAGGGTCCTAGCCCGTTGAGCACTCACGACGAGCGCATCCAGCAGCGCGCGTTCGAGAAGTGCATCCCCCTCAGCGTCACCTTCGAGATCACGCTGCGTTGCAACCTGCGCTGCGTCCACTGCTACAACTTCGACCGCGAGCTCCCCTACCTTCCAGAGCGGAGTCGCAAGGAGGAGCTCGGGGACGACGAGATCCACCGCATCCTCGACGAGGTGCGCGCAGAGGGATGCCTGTATCTCGGACTGACGGGCGGCGAGGCGCTCATGCATCCGGGAATCGTCGACTTCGTCCGGCACGCCAGTGGCGCAGGGATGGCCGTGAGGATCAAGTCGAACGGCACGCTACTCCGACCGGCGACTGTGCGCCGCGTGGCAGAGGCGGGCGCGGCCGCCATCGATCTCAGTCTCTACGGTTCGACCCCGGCGACTCACGACGCGTTCGTGAAGGTCCCTGGCGCGTGGAAGCGCACTCTGGAGGGGGCGCGAACGGCGCGCGACGCAGGCTTGAGCGTGAAGCTCAACGCTGTGGTCGTGCGGAGCAACGCGGAGGAGGTGGGCCGAATGCTCGAGATGGCGTCGGAGCTCGGCGTCTCCTGCAACCTCGACCTGCAGATCACGACGCGCTACGACGGATCGCGCTCCTCTCTCGATCTCGCGGTCGACCGCGACACACTGGAGCGGCTCCATCGTGGGCCGTTGCGACACCTGGTGCCGGGAGGAGATGCGACCCGGAAGTCTCTCCAGTGCGCGTGCGCCCGTTCGGTCTGCGGCATCACTGCTTTCGGCGACGTCTACCCGTGCATAGGCGCGCCGATGCGCTCGGGGAATCTGCGCGAGCAGTCCTTTCACGAGGTGTGGGAGAGCTCGCCGCAGTTCCGTTGGATTCGCGACCTGCGTCCCGAGGACTTTTCCGCATGCAGCAGCTGCGCGCACATGCCTTACTGCCGCCGTTCCTCCGGCGTGATCTACAGCAACACCGGCGTCTACAACGGGCCGGAGAGGTTCGGCGACGACTTCGTTTGTATGGAGGCGGAGGTCCTCCACCAGATCTACGACGAAGGGCACCGGAGCGAGACTGTCCCGAGCGCCTTCACGTTGCGGCGTCACTCGCAGGACTAAGCGATGTCGCAACCAACCCGAGTCATCTTCGCGATGCGGCGCGCGCGGCGGAAAACGCGGTACGCGCCGGGCTACGTATGCCGGCCCGGGTCCAAGAGCATCGGCGCAGCACTCCGGGAGCTCTGGGAGTTCCGCAACCTGCTCCGCGTATTCGTCTGGCGGGACGTGCGGCTCCGCTACCGGAACACGGCTCTCGGCGCCGGGTGGAACCTGCTGCAGCCGCTCGGCTATCTCGCGGTCTTCAGTCTCGTCTTCGGATTCGTCGGCGGCACGGCCGTCCCGGAGGCAGCCGTTCCGTACCCGCTCTTTCTCTACCCCGGGCTCTTGGTCTGGCAGCTGCTCTCGCGAATTCTGTCGCTTGGGGGCAGCAGCATCGACTCATTCAAACCGCTCCTGTCACGCGTGTTCTTTCCGCGGATGATCGCGCCGCTCACGGCCGTAACTGGCGCGCTCGTCGACTTCGGCGTAGCCACGCCGGCGCTTGTGCTGCTGATGGTCGGCTACAGCGCGTGGCCCGGCTGGCCCCTGCTCACTGCGCCCCTCTTCGTTGCACTGACTGTCGTCCTCGGCCTCGGCATCGCTCTATGGCTCACCGCGCTCGACGCGACGTACCGAGACATTCGGCACGCGCTCGCGTTTCTCACTCAGATCTGGTTGTTCGCGTCGCCCGTGGTGTATCCGCTCTCGCGCGTACCGCCGGCGCTCCGCGCGCTCTACTCCTTGAATCCCATGGTGGGAATTCTCGAGGGCTTCCGCTTCGCGCTCGTCCCCGGAGCGCCGGCTCCGTCCGGCGCCACGCTGTGCGCCAGCGCCGGGTTGGCGCTCGGGCTTCTGGTGACTGGACTCATCTACTTCAACGCGCGCGAAGGTACGCTGGTCGACGACGGCTAGGTGCACGAAGGAGTGACTCAGTGGAACCGATCATCTGCGTCGAGCGTCTCGCAAAACGCTACCGCCGCAAGGGCATGGGCCGGTCGAAGTGCGAGGAATCCTTCTGGGCGCTGCGCAACGTCTCGTTCGAGGTCGCCCGCGGGGAAGTCGTGGGCATCATCGGATCCAACGGTGCGGGCAAGAGCGTGCTCCTGCGCATCCTCTCGCGCATCACGGAACCGACCTCCGGCGCCGCGTGGGTGCGCGGGCGGGTGGGATCGCTGCTCGAAGTGGGAACCGGCTTCCATCCGGAACTCAGCGGGCGAGAGAACGTCTTCCTCGGCGGAGCGATCCTGGGAATGACTCGCCACGAGATCGAGAGGCGATTCGATGAGATCATCGACTTCTCGGGAACGCGCGACTTTCTCGATGAGCCAGTCAAGCACTACTCGACGGGGATGACCGTGCGTCTCGCATTCTCTGTCGCGGCGCACCTGGAAGCCGACATCCTGTTCCTCGACGAGGTCTGGGCGACCGGAGATCGCGAGTTCCGCGACCGATGCGCGCGCAAGATGCGTGGACTCGTGAGCGAAGGAAGGACGGCCCTCTTGGTCTCACACGATCTCGTCGAGCTCCGTGGGCTGTGCAAGCGTTCGCTCCTCTTCGAGCGCGGGGAGCTCGTGCTGGATGGCCCGACGGAGGAGGTCGCGCGTCGCTACGCGGAGGGCGACGTTGGAGACTCCGCGCGGATCGCCTGAGCCTCCTTCGGCGGATAGTGGCCGGCGCCCCAGTCACTCCGCCTCCCTATCCCGTGCGATCACTCGCGCCGAACCCTCAGTCACCGGTGGCGAACATCCCGGCGCGACGCAGTCGCCGACGGCATGACGCGCGTCTCGCGCGTCCACATGGCGAGTCAGTGATTAGAGACCGCAAAGGTTCAGGCAATTAGCGAGGAGTGAGATGCTGCTCCGCGCCGAGCGACTCCGCGTCCGGAACCTATCCTCACTCCGCTGATCGACGACTCGGGAGTTCCAGTCTTCCGGGTTCGGTTCGACTCAGGCGCAACTCTGCTGGCTGGAACGCGCGAGGGGGGTCGTGTGCAACCGAGTGGCGCGCTGTCGTGTCGGATCTGCGGAAATACTTGGGCCAACCGCCCGTTCGTGGGGCGCGAGATGATGTTCGGGCTCCGCGAGATTTCGACTACTTCGAGTGCGCGGCTTGTGGCTGCCTCCAAATCGCCCGCGTTCCCGAGAACCTCGGGAAGTACTACCCGGAGAGCTACTACTCCTTCCAGTCGCCCGGTTTCATCCGAGTGTTCGTCAAAGGTCCGTGGCTGAAGGAACCCTTCTCGCCTGCCACTGCGCTTATCCGGCTTCTCGCCCTTCTTCCGGGGTTCCGGCCCATGCCCGAGTGGATGAGGCGGGCGCGGCTCGATCCCAGTAGCTCGGTCCTTGAAGCCGGCTCTGGGATCGGCTCACGCCTGATTGCA